>JAYTQW010000044.1:0-10909 GCA_043746535.1 Rhodospirillales bacterium | reverse complement strand
GCCTCAGAGACAGGTTTTTGGCTGATTTGCTGGGGTTTTCTGGACGCCAGCGAAAGCCTGCGAAGGATAGTATTGCGGACACCCTGTCCGCCAATAGTCTAGGGTTTCTGCGGCTTCCGGCACCGCTTTTGATTTCTTCCCCTCAACCTTCCCCTCTTCCCGCAGCGGCTAGGGGCGCATATGTGCGGCGGCTAGGTTGGCAGTTTCGGTCCCAATACGCGCGCAACCCCCGTCATTGACACTCGCCATCGGCTTACCCAACATTTCGATATGCGACACATCATCAAGCTGGTTCAGGCTGCGTTCTTGGTGGCGCTGGCGTGCATCGCGCTGTTCGTCGGGTATGCCGTGCTGGTTCAGAACCATGCGCACAATCACGCCGAACGTGTTGGCTTGGCTTGCCGTGAATTCGGCGGCTTCAACGACAACAGGCAGACGTGCGTTCATGAGTCTCCGGATTATTGAGGCGCTTTGCTGCCCAGTTCCCTACAGGCTTAGGCGAATGACGTCGGCAAACGAGTAGATCAACAGATCGTGGCCCGCCGGCACCCCATCGGGAAACCGCCGCGCTATCGCCTCCTCCGCCGTTTCGCCCGGTTCCTGCCAGCAGTGAAACGTGTGCCCCTTCCGGACGTCACTTTCCAAGGTTGCCAGCCGACGTTCAATATTGCCGGTCATCGCGCACCTGCCTTGTTTCCAGAGCCGCCAGCCGCCGGTCCAGGTCTGCCGTCTCGATGGCGCGGCGCTGTGTTTCCAGCACCAGAGCGAGTGCCTGGCCCTCCTCCGGGCTCAGTTCCCCCGTCGCCACCGCCTCGGCAACGGCACCAAGTGCCGCCGGCAGATCAGCGGCACACTTCACCAGCGGTAGGTCCAGCACCACCGGGCGGCCCTTGCGTTCAGGCCACAGCCGACGCAACAGCAATTCCGCAGCCCGCATGTCGCCACCCTTGGCGGCTTCCACCACCGATGCCATGACGTCGGCTGCCGCTGCTGTTCCCATGGCGTCCAGTGCCATCAGCGCCGCGTGGCGCGCACCCTTCGGCCGGCCAGCGGGATTGCCTGATTTGCCCTTCTGGAAGCGGTGCGGGCGCTTTTGCTTTGGGCCTGTTGATTCAGTCATCGCCACGTTCTCGTTGACATGCCCCATTGAAGCCTCGCGCCGCCTCGAAGCTGCTTACCAGCAGCCCGCGCACCACCGGATCATCGGTCACCAGTAGCCGCCGCCGGGCCTCGCCCTGGAAGTATCTCGCCGCCCGCTCGGGGTCGGTGATGCGCTGACCAGGCTTGCGGGCCATGGCTGCGGCCAGGCGGTTCACCAGCGCCTCGAGCGCCTCCGTTGACTGCTCAGGGGCCGGTTTCGCCTCTCCCGCACCTGCTATCGCTGCCCGGTCGGCGGCTTCGTCGGCGGTCTGCTCGAGTGTCGGTGGGGAGGTTTCAACTTCGTCAGAATCATGTTTTTTGTGGGAGACACGGGAGACATGGGAGACATCCCATCTAAGCATCTGGTTTTGCTGGTATATTTGGCTTCCGTCACTGTCTCCCACGCATGGGAGACAGTGGGAGACATGGGAGACACTTCCCGCCGCCCGTGCCAACGCCCGCAGATCAGCTAGCGCCATCGGCACCACCGCCGGCCACGTCATCGCCAAGGATTGCACCGCAGACCCGATAGACCCGGCGCTTCCCCTCGCCTGGAATCCGCACCGTCTGGGCCGGGTGCCGGTCGGTGCCGCCGATCAGCAGCCTATGGCCAATCAGCAGCTTCGCCACGCGCCCCGCATCCAGCCCCCGGCATATTTCGGATTTCCACGCTTCCGGGAGCACCAGATATTCCCACGCATCCGCGTCGCCTTCCGCGCGCCGCCGAAAGCCCGCGCGGTTCACTGTCCGTATTGCGTCCGATGCCGATGACTCATCGCACCCGGCGCGCGGCACCAACAGCGTGAACCGGCTTTCGCCGTGCGCCTCCAGGAACGCACGCACCTGCCGTAGCGCGGTGGCATCTTCGCCCGCACCTGCTCCGCCTCGGTCTGACAGCCACGCCTGGAAGCACGCGCCAGCCGCACGCAACGCCTCGCCCTGTGGCCACGGCAACACATCACAGTCGCACGCCAACTCTCCCGCCGCACCGATCATCGCGAACCGGCCGGCCACGCTGCGAACCTGTCCGTTGGCATTGCTCGGCACGTGCTTCGCAATGAAGGCGGCCCGCAATTCGTCCAGCGTCGCGCGCAACTCGCTGGCATTGGTGGCCCGCTCACCTGCCAGCCACGCCAGAAACGCACGGGCGGCGGTACCGTGCTGGGCTCGGGATGCGTCGCGCAGTTCTTCCGCCAGGGCCGCCGCATTCGGCCTTCCGTGCAACACCTGGAACACGCCCAAACCCACCCCAGCATCGGCCGGCAGATTTACCAGCCGCACATCAAGCCCGGCCATGGCGCGCTTGCCGGCATCGGCCATTTTCTGGCCCAGAGTGACCTCGCCGGTGGATAGGAACAACGTCCGCCAGCTTTGCCGCCGCCGTGCCGTGCCGGTCCGAGATGCTCGCTGTTTGCCGGCCTCGTTCGCCAGCATATACACGACATCGCCCACCTCCCGCGCATCGGCCTGACCCATTTCGTCCAGGATCAGCAGCGCATCGGCAGTTTCCGCCGCCGTTGCCTCTAGCCCGTTCGCCGTGCCGCGCCACTGGCGCATCTGTCCGTCCGCTGTCGGCTTGCCCCAAACACTCGCCGCCACCACCGCCGCCGTGCTTTTCCCGGTGCGACTGTCTCCCACCAGATGCAGGCCACCCGATGGTTCTCCGAGAAGTTCCAGCAGTGGCCCCGCGAACGCTGCCGCCAGGAACAGCGCCACCCGATCATTGCCGACAGCCAGCGCGCCCACCTGGGCTTTCCAATCTGCCAGCGTCCCGGTTGCCCGATAGACCGCATCCGCTCGGGCGCTTTCGCCTTGCAGAATGACATCCGCCGCGCCCTGTCCGAACGCCTCGCCGCCTGGCAGGACGAATACCGGCGGCCCTTTGGCCTGGTGCCATCCGGTCCGCGTCACACAGCGTAGCAGCCGCGAAACCTTCACCTGGCCGATGAACCGTTTCAGCAGATCATGCGCCCGGTTGTCAGGCGCGCAGGACAAACCAGCGTGCTCGAGCTCTTCGGCAATTTCGTTGCCGGGCTTGTGGATCATGCGACGCGGAATCGCCCATTGATGCGGGCGGCTTTCCCGGTCATGCCATCGCAGGAACACGCCCCACGCTTCGCCATCATCGCTGCATGTCTCGCCCACCACCTGAAACGGTGCCGCGACAAATACAGGTGCCGGGTCGGGGTTCTTTTCAGTTGGCTCAGGGAAGAATTGCAGCCCCTTCGCGGTCATGCGGAAACCCGCCGGCATAACAGCCGCCGCGCCATCCGCAGCGCCGTCCAGCATCGCCCGCAGCCACTCCAAACCCACGCCTTCGGGACGTTGATCGGCAACATCCCAGCCGGCCGGCCAGCCCAGCGGGACAGTCACGATGCGCACCGATTTGGCCCCAGCGGCCCGCAGCAGATCGGCCACCGCAGTTGCATAGCCGGCCCCGGCTTCGTCGTGGTCGGGCCAGATCACCACATTTCGCCCGCGCAAAGCCGTCCAGTCGGATTTCGCCGCAGCCTTCGCGCCGCCCTGCGATGTGACGGCAACGTGCCCTTGGAACAGGCCAGTGGCAGCATCTGCGGCCTTTTCGCCCTCGAGCACCACGACAGGCGCATCCGGGCGGCCTGCCAGCCTGTCCAGGCCATAGAGCGGCCGGGGCGATGGCGGGGCTTTCGGGTGCCAGCCAATGCGGTCCTGTGTGCGGCCTTTGGTGTCGGTCCAGACACGACGGCCGAAGGTCCAGGGCCGAACGTCCTTCGTCGGCTGCCCGTCCGGCCCCACGCCATCGGTGCGCGCCACAGTGACCAATGGAGCACCACCCGCATCGCGATAGACCCATATGTGTGTCGGGGTTGTCTGCCCTTTGAACGTGAATGAGGCAAATGAGGGTTGCAGGTCAGGGCAAGGCTGCATGGTCAGCAGGTCGGCGCTGCCGCCCGTATCGGCACCCGTGGCCCGGATTGCCCGATCAACCACAGACAGCGGCGCGAACGGATCGGCGGCACCGTTGGACGAAAGAGGCGCTGAAAGACCGTCCATCACTGCGGCACTCCCAGCATATCGGCCACTCGCCGGGCCGCATCAAGTTGCGACAGCCCGAACAAATACGCGGCCAGGCTGACCACATCGCCGCCTGCATCGCCGGTGGCGAAGTCAGACCAACGGCCGGTTACTAAATTCACTCGAAACGAACCGGCGGCTCGATCCGCGCGGCGTGGATTGCGAGCGGTCCATTCGCGACCAACAGCGCGACCGTCTGGCAGCCAGCGCGTCAGCAGTGCGGGCAGTTCGCGCAACGCGGCGGCGTTTATGGTGGAGAAGTTGACGGTGCTCATGAAGGCTTCCCGCGCGGCTCGGATGTTGCCATCGCGCACGCCGTTTCGCGGGACACGTAACGAGCCTCACCGTCTCGCGCAATGATTGTCAGGCCGGTCAGGGTCGGGTCTGCGGCGGCCAGTGCAGCGAAACCGGTCACGGCTGCACTGGTGATTTTTGCGCGGCGCTGTTGCGATTCACGGGCGCGGCGATCAGCCCGGTTCATCGCGCGCGCTCCCGCGGATCGGCGGCTTGGAATACAGATAGGGTGGGCATTGGTTTTCTTTCCACATGCCGGCCATGCTTGAAGATCGCGCGCAGTGCTGGTATTTTCGGGTTGCTGTGTCCGACGATCCGAACGCTGCGCCGGTCCTTGCAGGGGGCCGGCGTTTTCGTTTCAGGCAGCGACATAGGCGGTTCCACGGCGGTGGCCCGCGCCAATGTCCGCGCTTGGAAGGTTTGCGATGTAGTGGTGAAGGCTTGCAGCAACGATCAGCGTGCGACTGCCGGACTTGCGTGCGTCCAGTGTCTTGTTGCCGATCAGTTCATAGAGCCGCGTGCGGCCGATCCCGGCCAGCTTCGAGGCATCTTCGATTGTATAGGCGATGGCTGCGGTCATCCTTGGCGACTCCGGTTTACGTTTGAACACGGGGCCAGCATGTCGGGCCTGAAACTGCCGTCTAATTCTGCCTTGGCGTTTTGGCAGAATTGCCGGCGGCATTATCCGGACTTCGAGATTGGCGAGGTCCGGGGCTACACCACTCGGGTGGTGTCGCTTTCTTCCGCATGTCGCGGAACGCACTGCGCTTGATCGGCTGTCCAAAGTGCGTGCGAAATGCTTCCATGTCTGCAACTGCATTCGGGAACGGCAAACGACTGTCCCAGCCCGACACTCGTTGACAAAACCACTTTTCGATTTCTTGGTCGGTTGGCGGAGTGACGTGCTCGACCGTCCTCGGCTTCGGAATCACCCCATCGCTGGGCCAGCCACCGGGCCACACAGCCAGCACGTCCGGAGTTCGGAATGCCACATCACGTATAGGTTGCCAGCGATACAAAAAATCGTCAGCCACCATCGAATGATGCTGGGTTATATTTTGGTCTGCCTCAATGGAACCGCGAGCATTGATTGTTACTGCGTAGTTGTAGACTTCGGCAGAAACCTCCTCGTACCGCCCGTCTTTGAGTTGGTAAGCCTTCAGCTTGCCTTTCCGCAGCGCATCAATAAGTTTGCGCTCGGCATCGTCTATCGGATCAGCCGGCGGTTTGGGGTCAGGGATCGCTCCGTGCACCAGGTTGCCCCATTGGTCTGGCGGCATACGGTTCGCGAAAGCCGGCGCGAAATAGACCGTCTTCGGAATTGCGCGGCCATAGCCGATCCAGCACAGCAACTCGCATGCGGACAAATGAGGCTGGTCCGGCATCTGACCATGGGCAGGATAGCCCAGCGCCGCATCGGGGCCAGTTGCCCGTGGTGAATGATCGCCAGCGGGCGGCGGCGTGATATCAGTCGGGTCAGCCTTGCTCATGGTCGCCTCATGGGTGGGGTCAGGGCTGGCGTGGTGTTTGCGCACCCGCCGGCCCGCCTTGATGCCGGGAAACCGCCCGGCGCGGATCGGTCAAGCGGCGTTGCGAGGTTCGTTGTCTCCCATGTCTCCCACTGTCTCCCATGCGTGGGAGACAGCGGAAGCACTCGAAAAACCCTTGTTTTCTGCGGGTTTCAGAGGGGTGTCTCCCATGTCTCCCGTGTCTCCCACAAAAAACGTAATGCTCAGCGCGCGAGAGGTATTGGCACACTCCGATTGAGAGGGGTCGCGCGAATCCTCTAATTTGTACATGGCTGGGTTCCACCACATGCTGCGGGTCATCAGCCGGGCCGCCGGATAGAAGCCACTGTGCCGCCTGCTGGCATCGGTTGCGCGCAGAACGTGGCCCAATCGGCCATCAGCCGGGCGCGCTTGGCGAACAGGTCACCCCGCCGATAAGCGGCCTCCACCTTGTCTCGCACGGTATGGGCCAACGCCATTTCGGCAACATCCGGGGCGTAACTGGTGCGCTCCGCCGTCCAGTCGCGGAACGTGCTGCGGAAGCCGTGAACTGTCAGGTCGGAACGATCCATCCGACGCAACAACATCGCCAAGGCCATACTGGAAAGCGGCCGGCCCTTGCGGTTGCCAGGAAACACGAACGCCTCGCCCTTGGCGTCATCCACCGGCCGCAGCGGCAGCAGTTCGCGCAGCACCGCCAGCGCCGGCCTGGACAATGGCACTCGATGCTCACGCCCGGCCTTCATACGCTCGCCTGGAACCGTCCAGATCGCCCCGGCCAGGTCAATCTCGCACCAGCGCGCGCCCAATGCCTCGCCCGTCCTGGCCGCTGTCAGGATCGCAAATTCCAATGCACGGGCCGCCATGGCTACCCGCCCGCGCAGATCGGCCATGAACCCGCCGATTTCCTCCCATGGTAGCGCCGGGTGGTGCTCAACTCGTGCCACTCTGGCGCGCGCAGGCAGCAGGTTCGCCAGATGACCGCGCCACCGTGCCGGGTTCTCGCCAGATCGCCAGTCACGAGCCGCCGCATAATCCAACACCGCCTCGATGCGCCCCCGCACCCGACTGGCGGTTTCCGGCTTTGCCCGCCAGATCGGCTCGAGTGCCGCCATGACATGCCCAACAGTCACGGCAGCCACCGGCACGTCGCCCATGTGGGGATAGGCGTAGGCTTCCAGGGTGGTTGCCCACTGCGCCCGATGCTTCGCGTTGCGCCAGCCGGCCTCATGCGCCGCCACATAGGCTTCGGCAACGCTGCGGAAGGTAATGCCCTGCAACTCTGCTGCCTGTGCTGCGGCCTTGGCTGCCGCTGCCTCAACATCACGCGCGGCGAGCGGATCAACACCCGCCTTCACGCTGGCCATAAGCTCGCGGGCCACCTTACGGGATGCCGCCAAGGTCACCCCATCCGGACCGTTCGCCCGGCCCAGCCCCATCTCGCGCATACGGCCAGCCACCCGATAGCGGAACAGCCAGTATCGTGCCCCGTTCGCCAGCACCAACAGATATAGGCCGCCGCCATCGCCATAACGGCCAGGCTTGGCGTTGCGAACCTGCATCACAGTCAGTCCGTCCAGCTTGCGCGGCATTCCGAAGCCTCCACTCGCAAGGGGCGGGCTAAGCCTTCCCCTCAACCTTCCCCTCACAATAAGAGGGGAAAGCGGCGAAAGGAAGCGAATAGCAGCGAACGGCTTAGAGCCTCAGAGACAGGTTTTTGGCTGATTTGCTGGGGTTTTCTGGACGCCAGCGAAAGCCTGCGAAGGATAGTATTGCGGACACCCTGTCCGCCAGAAATCACTATGTTTGAATAGTTTATAGTGATCGCTCGAAGGCCTCTCCTGTAACCATCACGCATGGCACGGGCAGCCAGCGGCGCGCGGCTGCGGACAGCGTTCGCTCATCGGCGCCACGATGACGCATGCGTTACCGGCCTGGCAGTGACCATGCCGGACGGACGTGCCGCGCGGCCGCAGTCTCGGTTGCCAGCGCTGCCTGTCGGGGTCAAGGTGAAGCAACAAGCGGGTTGCAACGAGGCAGGCATCAAGCCTGCCCGGATTGGGGCCCGGATCGGGGCAGGAGCCGGCCATGTCACGCATCATCAGGCGTCGTTCGCTGCTTGGCGCTTCGGCGGCCGCGCTGTTGGCACCGCCACTGATCGGCCGCGCCCAGGCCGCCACCGTCAAGCTCAAGCTGTCGTCGTCGCAGGCGAACGACGCCAAATACGCCAATGGGCGCGTCTATTACGACCGTCTCGTGGCCGCCCTCGCCGCCAACGGCCTCGCCGACCAGATCAGCGTCACCTTCTTCCCCGACAACCAGCTGGGCCAGGAGATCGACGTCATCAACTCGGTGAAGCTTGGCGTCATCGACCTCATGGTGTCGGGCTCGTCCATCTCGGCCAATCTGGTGCCGATCGTGGGCACGTTCGATGTCGGCTACATCTTCACCAGCTTCCCGCAGCAGACCCGCGCGTTCGACGAAGGGGCCGCGAAGCCTGTCGAGGCCGCGCTGCTGAAGGGTGCCAACATCCGCATCATCGCATGGGCCTATAATTTCGGGGCGCGCAGCATCCTGGCGCGCAAGGCGGTCAATTCGCCCGAGGATCTGGCGGGCCTGAAAATCCGCACGTTGCCCAACCCCATCATCACCGAATGCCTGCGCCTGATGGGCGCTGCCGCCACGCCTTTGGCATTCGGCGAGGTTTACACCGCGTTGCAGGCCGGCGTGCTGGACGGGCTGGAGCACGATCCGCCCACCATCCTGGCCAACAAATTCTACGAAACCACGAAATTCTATTCGCTGACCGAACATAATTTCTCGCCGCTCGCCATCTATTTCAGCGACGCCACCTATAATCGCCTGCCCCCCACGCTGCGCGACGGCTTCCTCGACGCCGCCACCAAGGCCGCCATCGCCACCCGCAGCCATGGCCTGGCCGTGGAGCACGAGGCGCTCCAGGTGCTGGCCGGCAAGGGCATCAAGGTGATCGACTGCGACCGGGACGCATTCCGCAAGCGCGTGCTGCCGCAAACCGCATCCTTCCTGGCCGCCCACCCCGACGCAAAGCCCATCGTGGACGCCATCCGCGCCACCCAGGCCTGACCATGTTCGCCGTCGCGGCCGGTGCCCCACACACCGGGGCCAGCGCGCGTCTCGCTCCGGTTCTGGCGTTGACCGATGCCGTGGCGGCGCTGCTGCTGGCGGCCGATCTGGTGGTGGTGATCGCCTCGGTGGTGTTGCGCTTCGCCTTCAACGCGCCGCTCGAATGGGCGGACGACGTGGCGCGCGGCCTCATGGTCGGCTCCAGCTTCTTCGGGGCCGCGAGCGCTTTGGCAAGGGCGGAGAATCTGGGTGTCGCGTTCTTCGTGGATCGGCTGCCGCCAGGGCCGCGCCGGCTGGTCGATGCCGTGGGCTCGGTGCTGGTGGTGATCATTTCCGCCACGGTCGCGTTCAACGCGGCCAGGCTGGGCGGGCTCACCACCGGCCAAACCACCGGCTCGGGCCTGCCGCTCGAACTCACGTTCTATCCCATGGCCGCCGGGGCCGGGTTCATGACATTGTTTGCCGCCGACCAATGCCGCAAGCGCCCCTGGCCCGATCTGCTGGCGGGCGTCGCGGTGGTCGGCCTGGTGGCCGCGGCCTATCTGGCAGCCGATGCGCTGCTGCCCGATGACAGCATGCCCTCGTCTGGCGCCTTCATGGCCGTGGGGTTCGTCGTCACCCTGGCCGGCGGCCTGCCCATCGGCTTTGCCATCGCATTGGCCTCGCTGCTGTTCATCTGGGTGGAAGGCACGTTGCCCGGCGTGATCTTCGCGCAGCAGATGGCGCGCGGAATCGACAATTTCGTGCTGCTGGCCATCCCGTTCTTCATCCTGGTGGGCTATTTGATGGAGGCGAACGGTATGTCGGTCCGCCTCATCGCCCTGCTCCAGCGCCTGGTGGGCCGCACGCGCGGCGGGCTGAACGTGGTGATGGTCACGGCCATGGTGATGTTCTCCGGCATCTCCGGCTCGAAAATGGCCGATGTGGCGGCGGTCGGCTCGGTGCTGATCCCGGCGGCGCGGCGCTCGGGGCAGAAGCCGGGCAACGCGGTGGCGCTGCTGGCGGCCACGGCCGTGATGGCCGAAACCATTCCGCCCTGCATCAACCTCATCATCCTCGGCTTCGTCGCCAACCTATCCATCGGCGGGCTGTTCATGGCGGGGCTGCTGCCGGCGGGGCTGATGGCCGTGGTGCTGATCGCGGTGTGCATCGTCTTCGGCCGCCCGGCCTTGCCCGACGCCATGGAGATCGGCCCGCCGCAGTCGCGCGCCAGCCTGTGGGGCGGGGGGGCGGCTTCGCTGGGGCTGATCCTGATGATCTTTATCGGCTTCAAAAGCGGCTTTGCCACGGCCACCGAAATCTCGGCGTTCGCAGCCTTGTATGCCATCGTGATCGGCGGGGCGGTGTTCCGCGAACTGGGCGCGCGGGCTGCGGCGCACAGCTTCGTGCAGGCTGCCACCCGGTCCGGGCTGGTGCTGTTCATCGTCGCCGCCGCCCAGTCGCTGGCCTTCGTGCTCACGCTGGAACAGGTGCCGCACACGCTGGGCGCGCTGCTGATAACCCTGTCCCGCTCGCACGGGGTGTGGCTGTTCATGCTGCTGTCCATCGCGATTCTCATTCTCATGGGGGCCGTGCTGGAAGGGGCGGCGGCGCTGATCATCTTCGGGCCGCTGCTGCTGCCGGTCGCGGTCAGCCTGGGCATCGATCCGCTGCATTTCGGCGTCGTGCTGGTCATCGCCATGGGCATCGGCCTGTTCGCCCCGCCGCTCGGGCTTGGGCTGTATGGCGCCTGCCTGATCGGCAAGGTGCCCATCGAAAGCACGGTGAAGCCCATGCTGGGCTATCTCGGCCTGCTGCTGCTGTGCCTG
>JAYTQW010000043.1:0-5259 GCA_043746535.1 Rhodospirillales bacterium | reverse complement strand
CCGAGCCGTCCCATGGCATCGGCGTGCGCACCGGGTCGCGGCCGAAGCCGAGGCCGGGCTCGTTGCGCTCGAACGGGTCCTGCACCTGCTCGGGCGCGATCGCCACGTCGGCCATGCCGAGTTCGTCGCCGTAATAGAGCGTCGGCGTGCCGCGCAGGGTCAGCAGCAGCATCGCCGCCACCCGCGCCTGGGCGGGCCCGACCCGACTGGCGATGCGGCTGCGGTCGTGATTGCCCAGCACCCAGTTTGGCCAGGCGCCCGGTGGCAGGGCCGCCTCGTAGTCGCGGATCAGTTGCGCCAGCGCCGGCGCATGCCACGGCGTCTGGATCAGGTGGAAGTTGAACGGCAGGTGCGCGCCGCGCAGGCCGGCGCCGTAGTAGGCGACCAGCCGCCTGATCGGCAGGTAGATCTCGCCGATCAGCACGCGGTCGGCGTAGCCGTCGACGACCTGGCGCAGCGTCTCCACCAGCTCCATCATCTCCGGCCGGTCGGCGGTGTGGAGCGGCAGCAGCGCGTCGTGCGAGTTTTGGCCGGGCTGCCAATCCGGGTTGGGCGGGTTGTCGCGGAACTGCTCGTCCTTGATCATCATCCACAGCACATCGACGCGGAAGCCGTCGACGCCGCGATCGAGCCAGAATCGCAGCGCGTCGAGCATGGCCGCGCGCACCGCCGGATTGCGCCAGTTGAGGTCCGGCTGCTGCGGTAGGAACAGGTGCAGGTAGTATTGCCCAGTGGCCGCGTCGCGGGTCCAGGCGTCGCCGCCGAAATGGCTGCGCCAGTTGTTCGGCGGGCCGCCATCCGGGGCGGCGTCGCGCCAGATGTACCAGTCGCGCCTTGCGTTGTCGCGCGACGAGCGGCTTTGCAGGAACCAGGGGTGCTGGTCGGAGCTGTGGTTGGGCACGAAGTCCAGGATCACCCGCAACCCGTGCCGGTGCGCCGCCGCCACCAGCCGGTCGAAATCGGCCAAGGTTCCGAACAGCGGGTCGATGTCGCAGTAGTCGGCGACGTCATAGCCGAAATCGGCCATCGGCGAGGGGAACACCGGCGACAGCCACAACGCGTCCACGCCGAGTTGCACCAGATGGTCCAGCCGTGCGGCGATGCCGTTCAGGTCGCCGACACCATCGCCGTCGCTGTCCTGGAACGAGCGAGGGTACACCTGATAGATGATGCCGTGCCGCCACCAGTCGCCCTCGGCCATGATCGCTCCACCCGGTCAGCGCAATCCTATCCAGCGCGGCCGCAGTATGCATGTCCTCTCAGGGTGTAGCCAGGGCGGGGCACTTGCTGTGCCGCCGCCCACACTCAGGATGTTGTCACCCGGCCCGGCGGTAGCCTGCGCCCGGACTCTCGTCCGTCACACCGCCATCGAAGCTCCATCCGCAGCAACGGCCAGGCCATTCCTTCATCAGGCTGCCGTCTAGCCGGTGCGTACTCCCGCCACGAACCTGTTGACCTCGCCTGTAAGCTGCTCTGCCCGTTGCGAGAGGCCACTGGCGGCGCCGAGCACCTGCCCTGCCGCGATTCCTGTATCGTTCGCAGCCTGGCTGACACCGGCGATGGTTGCCGTGACCTGTTGCGTGCTCGCGGCGGTTTGCTGGACATTCCGGGCGATCTCGGCTGTTGCGGCCCCCTGCTCCTCGACAGCGGCGGCGATGTTCGAGGCGATCACATTCACCTCATCGATCGTGGCGCCGATCGCCTTGATGGCCTCCACGACCTCTCTCGTAGCACCCTGGATCTGCTTGATCTGGGCGCCGATCTCATCGGTCGCCTTTGCGGTCTGCGTGGCCAGGCTTTTCACTTCGCTTGCCACCACGGCAAAGCCCTTGCCCGCATCTCCCGCCCGCGCGGCCTCGATGGTTGCGTTCAGCGCCAGAAGGTTGGTCTGCGCGGCGATGCCGTTGATGAGCTGCACCACATCGCCGATCTTCTGCGCGCCGTCGGCCAGTGCGCGAACGATGGTGTCGGTGCGGCGCGCATCGCCCACCGCCTTCTCGGTGATCTTGGTCGAGTGGGCGACCTGCCGGCCGATCTCGTTGATGGACGAAGCCAACTCCTCGGCGGCTGCGGCCACGGTCTGCACACCGGCACTCGCCTCTTCGGCGGCCGCGGCCACGGTCGTCGCCTGCTTGTTTGTCTGTGTCGCAGTGGCGGACATGGACTGTGCCGTCGCCTGCAACTCCGTGGCGCCCGACGACAACATCGACACCAACGTGCCGACCTTGGCCTCGAATGCGTCCGCCGTCTGGTTCATGGCGATTTTCTGCGCGACCGATGTGGAGGCGACGAGTTCCTTGATCTTCGTCATGTTGATGGCGGTTTTCATGACACCGATCGGTTTGCCGTTACGCCCCAGGATAGGGTTGTAGCTGGCCTGCAACCATATCTCCCGCCCGCCTTTACCGAGGCGGCGAAACTCTCCCGACTTGAACTCGCCGCGATTCAGGTCTTGCCAAAGACCGTCGTATTCCGGTGTTCCACGAACGCCTGGCTCGCAAAACATACTGTGATGCTTGCCGCGAACCTCCTCAAGCGTGTAGCCGATCGTGGCCAGGAAGTTCTCGTTTGCCGTGATGATCGTGCCGTCAAGATTGAAATCGATGGTCGCAAGCGATCGGTCTATTGCCTTCAGCTTCGCCGCCATGCTGCGACGACTTAGCGATTTCGACATGCCAAACATTTTCTCTCCGAACATCAATGAATTGCCGCACAGCGTGGTTACCGGGCGCGCAAACCCCATCCCGCCAGAACCTATACAGGTGGAAGGTTATTTTTGTGTTGAGAGGGGCGAGACGCAGGACCAGGATACCGGCAAGTGTCTGCCAGCCGCCGGCATTCCAGACGCCAACATCCCGGAGCACACGCATGGATTACGTCAACCTCGGCAACACCGGCCTGCGCGTCTCGCGGCTGTGCCTCGGCTGCATGACCTATGGCGAGCCGGAGCGTGGCACCCATCCATGGTCGCTGGGCGAGGCGGAAAGCCGGCCGTTCTTCAAGCGCGCGCTCGATCTGGGCATCAACTTCTTCGACACCGCCAACGTCTATTCGGCCGGTTCCAGCGAGGAGATCACCGGTCGCGCGCTGCTCGACTACGCGCCGCGCGCCGAGGTGGTGCTGGCGACCAAGGTGCATGGCCAGATGCGCGGCGATCCGAACGGGCGCGGCCTGTCGCGCAAGGCGATCATGACCGAGATCGACGCCAGCCTGCGCCGGCTCGGCACCGAATACGTCGACCTGTACCAGATCCATCGGTTCGACCCGCACACGCCGATCGCGGAGACGCTGGAGGCGCTGCACGACGTGGTGCGCGCCGGCAAGGCGCTCTATATCGGCGCCTCGTCGATGTATGCCTGGCAGTTCTGCAAGGCGCTGCAACTGGCGGAGCGGCACGGCTGGACCCGGTTCGTGTCGATGCAGGACCACTACAACCTGCTCTACCGCGAGGAGGAGCGCGAGATGATCGGCCTGTGCCGCGAGGAAGGCATCGGCGTCATTCCGTGGAGTCCGCTGGCGCGCGGCAAGCTGACCCGCCCGTGGGAGGATGCGCCGAGCACCAGGCGCGGCGAGACCGATGCCTTCGGCAAGACCCTGTACGCGACCGAGCAGGCCGACCGCGCGGTGGTGGCAGCGGTGGCCGAGGTGGCGCAGGCGCGCGGCGTGCCGATGGCGCAGGTGGCGCTGGCGTGGCTGCTGGGTCGCCCGGGAGTGACCGCGCCAATCATCGGCGCTTCCAAGCCGCACCATCTCGACGACGCGGTGGCGGGGCTGGCGCTGAGGCTCGACGATGAGGAGGTGGCACGCCTGGAACGCCCCTACGTGCCGCACGCGGTGGCCGGCTTTTCGTAGCGACGGGCCTCAGGCCCCGGCGGGTCCAGGGCGCCGCCCTGGCCTTGCCTCGGTCAGACGCCCCTCGGTCAGACGCCGTAGGACAAAGCGACGCTCGCCTCGAAGTAGTCCAGGTTGTCCCGCACCGACACCACGCCGGGCACGTTCTCCGCCGCCACCCGGATCGCGTCGCGCTCCCGCAGGTCGTAGACGACGCCCTCGAGATAGGCGACGCCTTCGGTCACCACCACCGTCACCTGGCCACGGCCGCCCCAGCTTTGGCGTCGCAGTTCGGCGATGATCTGGTCGCGCATGGCGGCGTCGGTGGCCGCGGCTGGCGGCACCGCCATCGTCTCGATCAGAGCCCGCAGCAGGTCGGCGCGGCTGACGATGCCGACCAGGCGATTGTCGCGCACCACGGCGACGCGCTTGACGCGCCGGCTCTCCATCAACGCCACCACCTCCTCCAACGGCGCATTCTCGCGGACGCTGGCGACGTCGCCGGTCATCAGTTCGCCCACCTTGCGGCCATGGGAGCGCACGTAGTCGGCGGCCTTGCTGCCGGGATCGCGCAGGAAATCCAGCCAGCGCGGGCGCATGCGTTCGGTACCGGTCTCGACGCGGCGCAGCATGTCGCCCTCGGTCAAGATGCCGACGAGTGCGCCGGCGGCGTCGACCACCGGCAGGCCGCTGATGCGCTGGTCGAGCATCAGACGGATGGCGTCGAGCACCGAGGTGTTCGGCTGGATCGTGATCACCGCCTTGGTCATGACATCGGATGCGTACATGGGGTCCTCCTATGAGGGAGGTTACGGGCCAATCGCCCGGCCGGCATTGACCGAGGTCAATGCGGGCCGCTGGCCTCGGCGACGAGGCGCGGGTGGTCCTGGATCACCACGTCCGACGTATTCGGGATGCCGATCACCGCGTCCGCCTTCAGGCGGCTGAAGGTGCGGCTTACGGTCTCGATGGTCAGGCCGAGATAGTCGGCGATGTCGCCGCGCGTCATCGACAGGTGCAGCAGCGTGGCACGCCCCACGCACGGCGCCACCTCCTCGCTACGGGCCAGCAGGAAGCTGGCAACCCGCTCGCGCGCCGTCTTGCGGCCGAGCAGCAGCATCTGCTCCTGTGCCGCGCCCAGTTCGTTGGAGGCCACATCGAGCAGGCGCCGCTCGAAGGCCGGGAAGTCGGCCAGCACGCTACGCAACCGCGCGCGGGGGAAGCGGCAGTAATGCAGCGGCGTGATTGCCTCGGCGCCGAATGCGTAGGTGCCGGAGCCAGCCAGGCCGAGAAAATGGCCGCGTCCGGCAAAGCCGGTGATCTGCCGCCTGCCGTCCGGCAGTGACTTGAACAACCTGGCCGTGCCCTTGGTCACGTTGAAGAAGCTGTCGGCCACGTCACCCTCGCGGATGATGGTGCGTCCCGCCT
>JAYTQW010000042.1:0-4505 GCA_043746535.1 Rhodospirillales bacterium | reverse complement strand
TTCCGTTACACTGCGACCGGAGAACACCGCCGGCATCTGCCGCGCCCTGGTCAGCAACGGGCTGACGCAATCGTTGCCGCAGAAGGTGTTCTACGCCGGACCGATGTTCCGCTACGAACGCCCGCAGAAGGGGCGCTACCGGCAGTTCCACCAGATCGGCTGCGAGCTGATCGGCCCGGCCGAGCCGCTGGCCGACGCCGAGGTGATCGCCTGCGGCTGGGACATCCTGACCGGGCTGGGCGTGGCCGCCGACGTCATCCTGGAGATCAACACGCTGGGCGACCGGCCCAGCCGCGACGCCTACCGCGCCGCGCTGGTGGCCTATTTCACCGGGCACCGGGCGGCGCTGAGCGAGGACAGCGCGCTGCGGCTGGAGCGCAACCCGTTGCGCATCCTCGACAGCAAGGACGAGGGCGACCGCCGCATCGTCGCCGGCGCGCCCACCATCGCATCCTACCTGACCGAGGTCGCGGCCATGCACTATGCCCGCGCGCAGGAGCATCTGGCCCGCTTCGGGGTGCCGTTCCGCGAGAACCCGCGCATCGTGCGCGGGCTGGACTACTACAACCACACTGCCTTCGAGTTCGTCACCGAAGCACTGGGCGCGCAGGGCACGGTGATGGCCGGTGGCCGCTATGACGGCCTGGTGGCCGAGATGGGTGGGCCGCCCACTCCCGCCGTCGGCTGGGCGGCGGGGGTGGAGCGGCTGTCGATGCTGCTGGCGACCTCGCCGCCGCTGGCGCGTCCGGTGGCGGTGATCCCGATCGGCGAGGCGGCGGAGGCGGCGGCGCTGGATGTGCTGCAACGCCTGCGCCGCGCCGGCATCCGCGCCGAGATCGGGTATCGCGGCACCATGAAGCGGCGGCTGGAGCGGGCCAGCAGGATCGACGCGCGCGCGGCGGTCATCATCGGCGACGACGAGGCGGCGCGCGGTGTCGCGCAACTGAAGGACTTCGCCACCGGCGCGCAGGCCGAGGTCGCGGTCGAGGCGCTGGCCGCGCGGCTGGCATGAGCTTTTCCGACAAGCTGGACCGGATCGCCGCGCGCGCGGAGGAACTGCACGCGGCTCTGAGCGAGGGCGCCACCGGCGAGGCGTTCGTGCGCGCGTCGCGGGAGTTGTCGGAGATCGAGCCGGTGGTGGCGCGCGTGGCCGAACTGCGCGATGCCGAGCGCGAGGCCGCCGAGGCCGAGGCGATGCTGGCCGATCCCGACCTGCGCGAACTCGCCGAAGCCGAGCTGCGCGAACTGAAGACCCGCATCCCCGAACTGCGGCACCAGTTGCGGCTGTCGCTGCTGCCGCGCGACGAGGCCGACGACCGCTCCGGCATCCTGGAGATCCGCCCGGCGGCGGGCGGCGACGAGGCCGGGCTGTTCGCCGCCGAGTTGTTCGCGATGTACCAGAAATATGCGGCCGCGCAGGGCTGGCGGTTCGAGGTGATGGACTACGACGACACCGGGCTGGGCGGCATCAAGGGCGCCATGGCCGAGGTGACCGGCCGCAGCGTGTTCGCCCGGCTCAAATACGAGAGCGGCGTGCATCGGGTGCAGCGGGTGCCCGCCACCGAGAGCCAGGGCCGCATCCACACCTCGACGGTGACGGTGGCGGTGCTGCCGGAGGCGGAGGAGGTGGATGTCGCCATCAACGAGGGCGACCTGCGCATCGACGTGTACCGCGCCCAGGGCGCCGGCGGGCAGCACGTCAACAAGACCGAAAGCGCCGTCCGCATTACGCACCTGCCGACCGGCATCGTGGTGGCGATGCAGGAGGAGCGCAGCCAGATCAAGAACCGCGCCAAGGCGATGAAGATCCTGCGCGCGCGCATGTACGAGCAGCAGCGCGCCAGCCTGCACGCCACCCGCTCCGCCGACCGCAAGGCCCAGGTCGGCAGCGGCGACCGCAGCGAGCGCATCCGCACCTACAATTTCCCGCAGGGGCGGGTGTCGGACCACCGCATCAACCTGACGCTGCACAAGATCGACCGGGTGATGCAGGGCGATCTCGACGATTTCATCGACGCGCTGACCGCCGAGGACCAGGCCGCGCGGCTGGCCGCCGACGAGTGAGCGCCAGCGTCGGCGCGGCGCTGGTCGCGGCGGCGGCGTCGTTGCGCGCGGCGGGCATCGAACGGCCGGCGTTCGAGGCGCGGCTGCTGATGGCGCATTCCCTGGGGCTGCTGCCCGGGGCCGTTCCGGATCGCGACGCGTGCGCCCCGGCCGCCTTCGCGTCGCTCCTGGCCCGCCGCGTGGCGCGGGAGCCGATGGCGCTGATCCTGGGCCGGCAGGGCTTCTGGACGCTCGATCTCGCGGTCTCGCCCGCAACACTGATCCCGCGCGCCGACAGCGAGGCGCTGATCGTGGCGGCGCTGCGGCTGCTGCCGGACCGGGCCGCCGTTCGGACGGTGCTGGACCTGGGCACCGGCACCGGCGCGCTGCTGCTGGCCGCCCTGGCGGAGTTTCCGGCGGCATGGGGGGTCGGCGTCGACCTGTCCGCCGAGGCGTGCGCGCTGGCACGTGGCAACGCCCGCGCGAACGGGCTGGCGGACCGGAGCATGTTCCTGTGCGGCGACTGGGCGGCGGCGCTCGCGGGCACGTTCGACCTGGTGCTGGCGAACCCGCCCTATATCCCCGCCGGCGAGATCGGCGCGCTGATGCCGGAGGTGGCCGCGTTCGAGCCGCGCCGGGCCTTGGATGGGGGTGCCGACGGCCTTGCCGCCTACCGCGCCATCGGTGCGCAACTGTGGCGCCTGTTGCGCGCGGACGGCGTGGCCGTGATCGAACTCGGTGCCGGGCAGGCGCCGGCGGTCATGGCGTTGGCGGTCGCGGCTGGCCTGGTGGTGATCGGCGTGGAGCCGGACCTTGGCGGCATCGGCCGCGCCCTGTCGCTGCGGCGGCCAGGGCGACAGGCGGGCATTTGAAAAAATAGGTTGCAGTCTGGCGCGCGGACGGTAGTTTGCCCCCGCGCGGACGGAACCACGGCGTTCGTCGGAACCGACTGCCTGGGCTGGGCACCCTGACGAGAAGGGACCAGACCCGGCGGTGTCGCGCAAAGCCCAGTATGAACCGGCCCGGATTGCGGGCTGCCGGCCGGTATCACCGGCCATCCACACGCGGGAGACATCTCGGCGATGGTGGCCGCAACCAGGTCCGCGAACAGGAAAGCGCTGTAGTACACGCATGAACATCAAACGTATGCGCGGCCGCAATCATCGCGGCGGCGGGGTTGGCGGCGGCGGTGGTGGCGGGGGAGGCGGCGGTGGCGGCGGCCTGCGCCACCAGACCGGCAATATCCCGCTCAACCGCAACCATGTGTTCGACAGCAGCGGTCCCGACCTGCGCATTCGCGGCACCGCGCAGCAACTGTTCGAGAAGTACCTGCAACTCGGCCGCGACGCCACCAGTGTCGGCGACCGGGTGATGGCGGAAAGCTACTTCCAGCACGCCGAGCACTACTTCCGCATCCTCAACGCGATGGCGCAGGCGCAGCAGGGCGGCAACCCGCAGCCGCAGGGCCTGAATGGCCAGCAGCAGCGCCGCCCGTCGATGTACGACAACGGGATGGACGGCGGCGACGGCCAGGGCGACTCGGACGAGCTGGAAGCGCAGTTGATGGCGCAGAACGGCCACTCGTACAACGACATGCCGCGCAACGACAGCCGGGGCAACGATGATCGGGGCAACGACAGCCAAGGCAACGATAACCGGCGCAACGATAACCGGGGCAACGACGGCCAGGGTTACGACAACCGGGGCAACCAGGACGTGCGCCACCAGGACCGGGGCGACGAGCGCGGCGACAGCCAGCCGGACCAGCAGGCACACACGCCCCGCGACCACACCCCCCGCGAGCACAAGCCGCGCGAACGGCAGGAACATGCCCCGCGCGAACAGCGCGAGCATGGCCCGCGGGAGCGCCCGGCGCGCGAGCACGTCCGCGAGCAGCCGCAGCCGCCCGCGCAGGCCGACCTGCCGCCAATTGCCCCCGAGCAGCCTGCGGTGATGGAGCGCGCCCCCGAGTTCGCGCCCGCGCCACAACCGATGCCACAGCCGGTCGCCGCCATGCCGGAACGCGCCCCGCGCCGGCGCCGTGCCGAACTCGTGGCTCCTGCCGCGCAGCCGGACGCGGAGCAGCCCGACCAGCAGCCCGACCGCGAGGGCCGCCGCATTCCCATCGAGACGGCGCCGCCCGACCCGGAGTCCTGAACGGCGGCCTTCCAGCGCCGGGGCTACAGCATGCCCTGGCGCTGGAACAGGTCGATCAGCACCAGATTGACGTTGAACTTGAAGCGGTCGCCATCGCGCACGGCGGCAAACGCGCGTTCGATCGGCCATAGCTCGAAGGCCGCCACCTCGCCATCGGCGGCGCGCGGCTCGAAATCCTCCGGCAGATCGAGGTCGTAGCAGAACAGCCGGTCGCGGCGCAGGCCCTCGGGCCGCTCCATGGCATAGGCGATGTCGCCCACCAGCACCGCCCGCGCCGCCAGCGCCGGCGGGATCGCCGCCTCCTC
>JAYTQW010000041.1:0-3624 GCA_043746535.1 Rhodospirillales bacterium | reverse complement strand
GTCGCAAGATTGGGGGTTCAGGCGGCGATTGCCATTTGCGGATGAAAGTCATTGGCTGGCTGGAACTTCTGTCCGAAGCCGGAACCGAGCGTGCCATTGCAGACGGCGCACCGAACCTGGAGCAGCAGGTCGGCGCCGCGTCGCGACCAGCGCATCTGCTGTGACTTGTTCATCCGGCGGTTCACCAGGAAGTTGGCCGTGCCTTCGGTGATCGCGGTGCCAACCCGCAAGCCGGCACGGTGCCGCTCGGCGTAGTTCACCAGCCAGGCGCTCTGGCCGGTCAGATGATACCCATCCAGCGCTTGCAAGGCGGTCCACAACCTCCGTGACGGCGTGTTGGACCTCCGCCCATTCGGCTGGCCCTTAAAATGGTGCATGACTGCGCAGATACGATCGATGCTGATTTGGGCATCCTTGGCTTTGCCATTCCATATGCGCCAGTGCAGCGGCTCGACCTCCTCGACGATCACCGCCTTCGCCGCCGCCTGTGCCGGATCATCAGCCGGCAGGCCGTTGGCGATCTGCTTCAGATGCTGCAGCCGCATGGCGATGTGGAACCAATCCAGGATGGGCGGCTCGGCGACGCCGGCATCGACGAGAACGCGACGCAGCCCCGGGCAGCCGTCGGTGAAGGCGGTCAGCGCCGTGTCCTTGGTTCGCCCGACGGCGTCGAGGTTGCGGCGGATCAGCGCCCGGATGTCGGTACCAGCTTTGGCGACGGCGCCGAAAACCTGCCGGCCACCGGACTGCGTTTCGACATTGCCGACCCGCACCTCCAGATGCCGCTCGCCCTTGGCGCAGCTGCGGATGAACGTTGAGTCCAAGGTCACCACGACCGCCGACGCTGCTGTATCCGGCCTGATCGTCGCGCACTCACTCAGAGCCTCGCCGACCTTCAGGGTATGGCGACGCAAGGTCTCATGATGCTTTCCCGCGTCGACCGGGAACATCTGCTCCAGCAGGTCAGCGGCGGTCCGGTAGGTCATCAGGGCGCAGAGATGCGCCTGCAACCGGTCCAGCTCGGGTGTCGACCGGCAATGCGCTGGCCAATCGACGCCAGCCTCGATTCCGCCACATGCGGCACAGCGAAACCGGGCAAGCCGCACCGTGACCTCGCCGAACAGCGTCGCGACCGCATGGTCCCGATAGTCTTTCACACAGCAAGCGCGGTCACAGCGCGGGCATTCCGGTCGCCGAGCGGCGTGCTCCCTAGCCTGCGCGGCGACGATCTCCCGTTGAACGCCCGCCAGCAACCGCTTTGCTTCGGCCAGGGTCAGACCCAAGTTGGCGACGTCGCCGAGATCACCGGGCCGGTTGATCTCCATGACGTCCGCGCATGGCTCCTCGCCCTCAGCCCCGACTTTCACCAACCTCAACATCCAAGCCACGCATCCATCCTTGATCAAAGAACAGACGCGAAAATACCCAACCTACCTTCGCACCCCCAATCTTGCGGCAGTCCCCGTGCATGCGCGCGCACGAAGGTCAGGTCCGTCTCGGTCAGATCGTATCGATGACCGAGTTCCTCGCGGCTCGGCCGCGCCCCCGGACGCGGATAGGCGGTTCGGTCAATGGCTGTCATCGTGTGTCCGGAAAAGGGCGCGCCAGAGCGGCAGCGGAGGGCGTGTGGTTTGAAGGACTTAGCGGGTAGCGGTTCGGTGTCCGTGAAGGAATGCCTTTCCGGACGCAAGCGCGCGGCCGTCACGCGGCAGCACGGCACCCGCACCGCCCTCTACCTGCGGGTCTCGACCGCCGACCAGAAGGCGGACCTGCAATACGACGGCCTGCGTGGCTATGCCTCCCGCGCCGGCCTCGACGTCGTGCAGGACTACTGCGACGTCGCCGTGTCAGGCCGCCGGGAGAGCCGCCCCCAGCTCAATGCCCTGATGACGGCCGCCCGGAACCGCGAGATTGATTGCGTGCTGGTCTGGAAATTCGATCGCTTTGCCCGCAGCACGCGCCACCTGCTGACGGCGCTCGAAGAGTTCGACCACCTCGGCGTGCGCTTCGTCAGCGTCCAGGATCAGGTCGATACCGACAGCCCTATGGGCCGGGCGATGTTCACCATCATCGGCGCCATGGCCGAACTGGAGTCCTCGCTCATCAGCGAGCGCGTCACCGCCGGCATGCGAGCCGCCGAGGCGCGAGGAAAGCACCTCGGGCGGCCCGCCACGTCACCGCGCATCGTGACCGAGATCGAGGTGCTCGCCACGTCCACCAACCTCAGCATCCGCCAAATCCAAAGCAAGATCACAGGTCGAGCGAGCCGCGGGATCGTCGGCGAGATCACCAAACGCGCCCGCTCCGCGCCTCATCCGGCTTGTGAGTGATTTTCGGGCGTATCCTCAACCAACCTCGACCTCGGCCGGGGAGGCGGACGACTACCTGAGCGGGATCGACGGCGGCGTGCGTGGGCTGACCGTGGGATACATCGCCGACTGCGATTTTGACGGCGTGCATCCCGATGCGGCCAATCTCGCCAATCTGGCAGCGGCGGCGCAGGTGTTTCGCGGGCTTGGCGCGCGGATCGTGCCGGCGGAATTGCCGGCGCCCGCGCTGCGCTATCGCACTGCCGCTTCCGTGATCAATTGGTCGGAATCGTACACCATTCATGAGCACGATTTCCGCGATCACGCCGGCCGGATGGGGCAGGCGTTGCGCGACAAGATGATGGCCGGGCTGAGTCTGAAGGCGGTCGACTATATCTCCGCGCTGCGCGAACGGCGCGTGTTGGCGGAGATGACCGAGGGCATGATGCGCGGCATCGACGTGCTGCTGGCGCCGGGCGCGTTCCATGTGGCGGCACCGTTCGCCGACCCGGAACGGACTTCCGCCTTCAGCGGGGTGACGCTGATGACGCCGTTCAACATCAGCAACCACCCGGCGATGACGCTGTGCAGCGGCTTCGACATGGCCGGCCTGCCGACCAATATCCAGCTTGTCGGCCAGTGGTTCGGCGAAGCGACGTTGCTGCGCGCCGCACAATCCTACGAGCAGGCGACTCCCTGGCGCGAGCGATTTCCCTCTTTAGAGGCTTGATTACGATGCCTGACGACCCTGACCTTCCGGCACACCTCACCGAGGCGCAGCGCGCGCGCTGCGCCACCGTCGCCGCCCAGGCCCGCCGTACCGCAGATCGCGTGCCGCACTCGGCCGACGAGTTCCGCGAGCCGGCGCATGTGTTCGACCTGCATCACGCAGGGTTGCGCCGGCCGGTCCGCTGATTCGCAGGGATGAGCTGACCATGGCATGTCGATTGCTGAGTCTCATGACAGATACTTTCCTGATATGAAGCCTAGTCAAAGTTGGCTATGGTGCGCGGTAGCGGAAGTGGCGGGCTGAACAGCGAAACAAGGAGGCGGGGCGGATGACGACGGGTTGGAATGGCGGGCAGATCAATCGTCGCGGCGTACTGAAGGCCAGCGCGGCGGCGGCGGCGGGCGCGGTGTTGCCGAACGCCCTGGCAGGTGGGCGCGCGGAAGCGGCGGCGAGCGACACGCTGGTGATAGCGGCACCGGCCACACCCTCACCACCCATCAGTTTCCGTGACGCTGCATTGACTCGCTGAATCTGCCTGTGATTCAAGGACTCCGCCCTTTTTGGAGCGGATTTCGGGATGAGCGG
>JAYTQW010000040.1:0-2685 GCA_043746535.1 Rhodospirillales bacterium | reverse complement strand
GGCGCCGGCGGCGTTGACCAGCACCGGCGCGGCAAACACCGCGCCGCCGGTCACCTCGGCGTGCCACAGCCCAGCCTTGTGTTCGATCCTTCCCGCGCGGCTGCGCAGCGCCAGCACGCCGCCCCGCGCGCGGGCCTGGCGCAGGAAACCCTGGTGCAGCGCGGCCACGTCGATGTCGAACGCGTCCGCTTCCAGCGCCGCGCGCACCGCGTAGCCCGGCCGCAGCGCCGGCACCATCGCGTGAACCTCGGCAATACTGATTTCGCGCAGGCCAAGCCCCTCGGCCAGCATGTGCTGCAACGCCGCCGCCTGCTCCGGCGGCGCCGCGAACACCACCTTGCGCGGCGACATCAGCGGCGTGTCGGCAAAGCCCAGCGGTGGCGATTCGAAGAACGCGCGCCCGGCGCCAGTGAGCGCCCGCACGTCGGGCGGCCCGTAATTCTGCAACCACAGCGCGGCGGATCGCCCGGTGCTGTGATACCCAGCCGCGTCCTCCGCCTCCAGTAACGCCACGGAGCGGTCGGCGCACAGATGGGCGGCGGCGGTGGCCCCGGCGATGCCGGCGCCGATGACGATGGCGTCGTAGCGATGCGTGTCGGCGGTGTGTGCGCTCATGGCATCAATCATCGACGGCATCGGTCACAATCGCAACCGCACCCTCCGCCAGCCCTCAGCCGCTGGTTTTCTGCACCGCCGCCGGGGCTGGCGCAGCGGGGGCGTTCTTCATCATCGTCCCGGTCATCGGGATGAAGAACACGCCGACATCGCGGCGCGAGTGGACCTTGCCCGCCTCGTCCTTGGTATAGACGTAGAGGATCTGGCCGCGCTTGAACGGCTGGCCGATGGGGATCAGCATCCGCCCGCCCGGCTTCAACTGCTTGAACAGGTCCGGCGGCGCGTACTGCGCGGCGCAGGTGACGATGATGATGTCGAAGCCGCCATCGACTTCCGGCCAACCGAAATAGCCGTCGCCGACCCGGCCATGGACGTTGTCATAGCCGAGCGGCGCCCAGATCTTGTCGACCGCGCGACCGACCGGCTCGATGATCTCGATGGTATAGGCACGCTTGACCATGCGCGACAGCAACGCGCTCTGGAACCCGCTGCCGGTGCCGACCTCCAGCGTCACGTCGTCCGGCTTCGGCTTGCACACCTGGGTCATGTAGGCCTGCCCAAGATAGTCCGACAGCACGGAGCCGTAGCCGAGCGACCAGGGCTTCGGGTTGTCCTCGTAGGCCTCGCCGGGTGTCGCGCGGCGCTGGTCGTAGAGGTAATGGAAATACTCGCGCGGCACCGCATCGAACCCGGCCATCACCGCCGGGTCGGCGCTGCCCAGGCGCTCCTTCAGGTAGCTCTCGATCCGCTTCAGCATCGCCGGCTTGCGCGCCTGGATGGCGTCGAACTGCGGCTCGGTCAGGCTGACCGGGCGGCCGGACTTCACCATCGCCGTCTCATACGCCTGCCGTGTCCAGGCGGGCGAACCGGCAGCGCGGGCGCGGCGCGACAGAATCGCCGGGGCCGCGAGCAGGCCGGTGGCGCCGGCGATGAAGGCACGGCGTGGCAGGTGGAGCATCGGGATCACGACACGGGGGTCTTTCGCAAACGGGGGAACGAGGCCGCGCAGGTAAGATACAATACCAGCGCCGCGCATAGAACATCCTGATTGCCGAATTGCAGCACAATCAGGTTGGCGAGTGGCGTCGCCACCACGGAGAACGCGCCATTCAGCGCCCAGGCCCATGGCAGGAACCCGCCGGACTGTGCCGTGCGTTGCAGGCCGAGCGGGAATGGCAGGCCGAGCGCCACCGACACCGGCAACATGACCCCCAGCACCAGCAGGCCGCGAAGCCACCAGGGCCAGCCGAGCGTCGCCAGCATCGCCGGTTGCAATAGCAGCAATGTCAGCACGCTCCAGCCCACGATGACCGTGGCGGCCAGGGCAAAGCCACGCCACGGACGATTGGCGAAGCGGTCGGCGAACAGGCTGCCGATGCCCGAGCCGATCAGCATGACCGTCAGCACCAGGGCAAACGCGCTGGTGCGGTCGCCGAGGTAGAACGCGGCACGGTCGATGGCGAAGATCTCGATGAACAGGAAACCCAGCCCGAGCGCGGCGAAATAGGCGATGGCGCGGCCGACGCCGAACTGCGCCGCCTGCAACCTGCGTCCGGCCAGCAGCGGCACCAGCAGCACCAGCAGCGCGATCACCGCCGCCTGCGCCAGCACCGCGAGGTTGACCAGCGGCCCGATCTCCGCCTGCGGCAGCAGTTCCAGGCGCTTCAGGATGGTGCCCAGATGGTCCAGCCGCAGCACGGCATAGAACGAGGGCCGGTCGAAGGTGATCGGCGACAGGTCGAACGCTTCGCCGGACGCCACGCTCTGCCCCGCCAGCACCGCGCCGGCCTCGTCGGCGATGGCGTCGTGGGCGGTGTCGCTGGCCGAGGTGACCTGGCCCTCGCTGAACGAGACCGAGGGCAGGTCGTTGTAGATGCCGGCGCGGGCCGCAACCACGTCGATGCCTGGGTAATACGACACGTCGAAGCTGCGGGCATCGCAGAAGCCGCGGGCGGCGGCTATGCGGGCGGCGTCGAACGGGGTTGGCGAGACCAGGATGCGGACGTTCCACGCCGAACGATAGACCAGCACGTGCCGGCCCGGATCGGCGATCCCCGCCCGGCGCAGCCC
>JAYTQW010000039.1:0-17677 GCA_043746535.1 Rhodospirillales bacterium | reverse complement strand
CCGCCGGCGCCGGAACCGCTGCCCTCCTTGCGGCCACCGCCCAGGCGTCGCGACCGACCCCGCGTGCCCGTGTTCAGAACGCTGCTTGCGTGAGCGGGCATACGCACGCCCATAACGTTACGATATCAAAACATACAGCGCCGCTGCACGAATGGGACGCACGTACACCTAACCAGTCAGAGTTTTTTGGTTCTTTTTTGCAAAAAAGAACCGCTTGCCTGCCCTTCGTGGGGAGTCGCTGTCGAACCAGCATGGCATCGGGGCGGCTACTTGGCGTGTGCCACCAGGTCCACGTCCACGCCCACGGCGAATGCCACCCACTGGTCGGTTGCCCATGGTCCCTGGCCGACGCCGAACGCGGTGCGCGTCAGTTGCACGTGGCCTTTGGCGTGGGCTGTGGCGCCGTCGATTGCCAGCGTAAACGGCAGCGTCACGTCCAGCGTGGCGCCGCGCACGGTCAGCTTGCCGGACGCCGAGTAGCCGGTGGCGGTCTTCTCGAACCCGGTCGCCACGAAGGTCGCGGTGGCGAACTGCGCCGTGTCGAACCAATCGACTTGCGGCATCGCCTCGTCGCGCTGGGTGTCGCCGGTGGCAGCGCTCGCCATGTCCACGGTGATCGCGACATGCGCCGCCGCCGGTTGGGCCGGGTCGAAGTCGATGCTGCCGGAGAACTTCTTGAACTCGCCCCGGAAGGCCTCCCCGGTCTGCTCGCCGGAGAACGCCAGGTGGCTGCTCGCGGGGTCGATGGTCCAACTGGCGGCCGAGGCTGATCCCGCCGCGAGGCACAGCACGGCGGCAAGCGACATGGTCCTGGCGGTCACGGCGCCCTCCTCGATACGGCCCTCGATACGGTCGGCAGCATCCGCGCCAGCACGCCGTCGCGCAGCACGAAATGGTGGCGCAGCGCCGCGCCGGTATGCAGCGCCAGCAGGGCGATCAGCGCCCAGGCGGCGTAGGTGTGGATCGCCTTGAACGCCGCCTCGACCGGGGCCTTGTGCGCCAGCGTCGAGACGACCGGCAGATGCGGCCACGGCACCACGCCAAACAGCACGGTCGGGATGTTGAACGGCGAGGCGGACACCATCGCCCAGCCGGTCAGCGGCAGGAACAGCATCAGCACGTAGAGCAGCAGGTGGGTGCCGCCGGCGGCGCGTCGCTCATAGGCCGGCAGCCCCGCCGGCAACGGCGGCGGCGGATGCCCGAGCCGCCACGCCACCCGCGCCAGCACGGCCAGCAGCACGGTGATGCCGACCGACTTGTGCAACTGATACAGCCTGAACATGGTGGACGCCGGCAGCTTCAGTTGCGTCATCGCCAGTCCCAGCGCGATGAGGACGAAGATACCGGCCGCGATCAGCCAGTGCAGCCCGATCGCCACGCGCGTGTAGCGACCGGCCGCATCGCTCATTTCTCGAAGGCGGCGCTGATGATGATCTTCACCGAGTCGCCGATGAACGGCTCATAGGTGGAGACGCCGAATGCGGCGCGCGACAGGGTGCCGGTGGCATCGAACCCGAGCGCGTATTTGTGGTCGGCGGCGTTCGGCCCGGCGCCGTGATAGGTCGCATCCAGCGTCACCGGCCGGGTCACCCCGTGCAGGGTCAGGTTGCCGGTGATGGTGCCGGTGCCGCCGCCGGTCACGGCGATCTGGGTCGCGACGAAGGTGATGGCCGGATACTTCTGGGCATCGAGCCAGTTCGCGTTCTTCAGCTTGTCCGTCAGTGAGGCGTCGGTGGTGCTGACGCTGCCGGTCGGGACGCTGATCGACAGCGCGCTGCGGGTGACGGCGCCCGGGTCGAACGTCAGGCTGCCGCTGGCGCCGCTGAAATTGCCGTAATAGGTCGAGAAGCCGAGGTGATCGACCGCGAACAGGATCTGCGTGTGCGCCGGCTCCACCATGTAGGTGCCCGCCGGCACGATCGAGGTGTCATGCGGCGTGGTGGTGGCCAATGCCGGCTTGATCGATATGGGCGCGGCCAGCGCGAGCGTCACGGCAAGGGGAGCAAGCAGGCGGCGGGTCGGCGTCATGAACGTCATTGGCGGCGGCCTCGGGTGCTGTTCGGAAATATACCTGTCCCCGCGAGGCCGCGCGTCAACCAGCCACTGCATCGCTTGCTAAAATGTAACGCAACAGCGCGTCCAGCCGCTTGCGGCCCTCCGGCGTCGCGCGCAGCAGGCCGGGCGAGCGTTCCAGGTAGCCGGCGCCGACCGCCGTCGCCACCGCCTCGGCGTCGATGACGTGTTCGATCGCAAGCCCGGTGCGCGCGGCGAAGCGGGCGGTGTCGATGCCGGCGTCCAGCCGCAACCCCATCAGCAGCATCTCGCGGCTGCGCTCGCGCGGTGTCACCGGCTCCTCATGGGTGGTGCCGTGGCCGTGGCGCTCGACCCGCTCGGCCCATGGTTCCGGCGCCCGGTGCCGCCGCGTCGCCAGCAACGCACCTCCCACGCTGACCCGGCCATGCGCGCCCGGACCGATGCCGGCATAGTCGCCGTAGCGCCAATAGGCCAGGTTGTGCCGGCTCTCCGCCCCTGGCCTTGCGTAGTTCGACACCTCGTACGCATACAGCCCATGCCGCGCCGCCGCCTCGCCGGTGGCGTCGTACAGCGCGGCGCCCAGCTCCTCGTCCGGCAGCACCAGGCGGCCCTGGCGGTGCAGCGCCTCGAACCCGGTGCCCGGCTCGATGGTGAGCTGGTACAGCGAGAGGTGGTCGGAGACGAGGCCCAGCGCCCGGTCCAGCTCCGCCTGCCACGCCGTGGGCGTCTGGCCGGGGCGGGCGTAGATCAGGTCGAACGAGACGCGCGGGAAGATGCCGCGCGCAACCTCCAGCGCCGCCACCGCCTGCCGCCCCGAATGCTCGCGCCCGAGCAGCCGCAGCGCCGCGTCGTCCAGGCTCTGCACGCCGAGCGACACGCGGTTGACGCCGGCCTGCCGGAACGCCGCCAGCCTGCCTGCCTCGACGCTGGTCGGGTTGGCCTCCAGCGTGATCTCCATATCCGGCAGCGGGTCGAACAACGCCCGCGCATCCGCGATCAGGGCGGCGACGGTGGCGGGGTCCATCAGGCTGGGCGTGCCGCCGCCGAAGAAGATCGAGGCCAGCGGGCGCCGGCCGAGCCTGCCCGCCTCCCACGCCAGCTCGCGTCGCAACGCGGCGGCGAACCGGGTCTGGTCGATGCGCGCGCGGACATGGCTGTTGAAGTCGCAGTACGGGCATTTGGCCAAGCAGAACGGCCAGTGGAGGTAGAGTGCCAGCGGCTCCATGCCTCTACCGCCCCGCCAGCGCGCAGCCGGCAAGCCCGTACGGGTGCGCCAGCAGCGGCGCCAGTTGCCGCGCCACCGCGCAGGCGCTGGGGCGGCGATGGCCGGGCGCGGATGGCTGCCGGTTCAGCACGACGCGCAGCGTGCCCCCGTTGGCCAGGCGCAGACGCAGCGAGCCGACCGCCAGCAGCCGGGCGGCGACGGTGGCGCGCGGCAGGCCGGCGATGATGCCCTCGCCCAGCGAGGCGACGCGGGTGCGGTACTCCTCGGCCAGTTCCGGCGTATGCGAGTGGTACAGCCCGACCGCCACCGCCCAGTCATGGCCGCTCTCGTCGTCGTACAGTTGGCGCAGGTAGCGCGCCGCATACAGCGCGTTGGTCCACGGGTCGAACGAGGCTTGCAGGTTGGCGAAGGCGTGCGGGTGCGCCTGCTGGTTCACCTGCAAGCAGCCGGCGTCGAGCGACCTCACCCCCCGCCTCGGCGCGGTTTCCGCCCAGGCGACCGCCGCCTCCTGGGTGGGGAATGCCAGGTCCGCGCCATCGGCGTCGATGGTCCACGGCCACGGCCGCCACACGCCGTCATCCTGGCGTTGCGCGCTCTCGACCTGGGCGATGCGCGCCATCAGCCCGGCGGGAATGCGGACCAGCACCCCGGCGGCGTTGGCCGCGAGCAGGCATTGCGATGTCGGCGAGCCGTCCGCCGCCGGGCGGGCGCGGGCATAGGCCGGGATCGCGCCGAGACAGCAGCCCAGCAAGATGAGCACACGCAGCATCGGCCACACATGGTGCCTGCGCCGGCGCGGCAATCAGACGGCGCTGCGGATCAGCTTCACCCGGCGGCCATCGACGCCCAGCGCGATGCGGCCCGCCTTCAGCGCCGCCGCGTCGTGGCCGAACACCTCCGCCCGCCAGCCATGCGTGGCCGGCACGTCCGGCGCGTCCTCGGTCGCCAGCCGGTCGATGTCGTCCGACGAGGCGACCAGCTTCGGCGCCACGTTATGCGTCTCGCAGTTGGTCGCCAGCAGCACCTTCAGCAGCGACACCAGCGCCGGCGAGGGGCGCGGGCCGTCGCGGCCACCCTGCGCCTCCGGCATCGCCGTGTCCGGCAGCGCGCGCGCGGCGGCGATGGCGGCCAGCAGCGAGGCCCCGGTCTTGCCCTCGGCAAAGCCACGGGTGACGCCGCGCGCGCGGGCCAGATCCTCGGCATTGGCCGGCGCGGTGGCGGCGATCTCCAGCAGCGCCTCGTCCTTCAGCATCCGTTGGCGCGGCACGTTGGACTTCTGCGCCTCGCGCTCGCGCCACGCGGCGATGGCGCGCAGGGTGCCCAGCATCCGCCGGTTGCTGGTGCGCGGGCGCAGCCGCTCCCACATCGCCTCCGGGTCGGGGCGGTAGGTGGCGGGATCGGCCAGCACGCCCATCTCCTCGGCCACCCATTCCAGCCGTCCGTCGCGCGCCAGCCGCTCCGACAGCTTCTCATAGACGGTGCGCAGGTGGGTGACATCGGCGGCGGCGTAGGTGATCTGCGCCGGCGACAGCGGCCGCGCGGACCAGTCGCTGAAGCGGTGCGCCTTGTCGATCTGGCCGCCGGTCAGGGCGGAGACCAGCGCGTCGTAGCCGACCTGATCGCCGAAACCGGCCACCATGGCCGCGATCTGGGTGTCGAACAGCGGCCGTGGCACGTCGCCGAAGCGCAGCACGAAGATCTCGATGTCCTGCCGCGCGGCGTGGAACACCTTCATCACCGCCTGGTTGGCCAGCAGCTCGCCGAGCGGGGCCAGGTCGATACCCGGCGCCTCCGCGTCCACCACCGCGACCTCGGTGGCGCTGGCGAGCTGCACCACGCACAGCTCCGGCCAGTAGGTCCGCTCGCGCATGAACTCCGTGTCGACCGTGACGAAGTCCTCCCGCGCCAGCCGCTCGCACAATGCGGCCAGTTCGGCGGTCGTGGCGACGAAGGCGGGGGCGGGGAATGCGGCGCGGGGCTGGCGGTTCATGGGCCGATGATGACACGCCGCGCCCGCCGCCGAAAGGCAGCGTCGGTGCAGTCAGCGTCGGTGCGGTCAGGCGGCGCGGCTGGCCGGAGCCGCCGGCACGCTGTAGCGCAGCCGCTCCGGGGCCAGCGCCAGTTCGACGATGCTGGCGCCGTCCAGGCGGATCAGCGCGTCGCCGCCGGTCCAGCGCAGCCCCGGTTCCGCCGCGTGCCAGCCGGCCACGAGGCGGGCATCGTCGAGCGCCACCGCCTCGCCGTCCAGCCGCAGCCCGATCAGCGCAATGCCGAGCCGGCGGGTGTCGTCGCTGTCGAGCGCCAGTTCGGCGGGTGCGGCGTCGCGTGAGCGCAGCCGCAGCGTGGCGGCGTTGCGGGGCATGGCGAAGGTCAGCCACTCCCCGAAGCATTGCGGCTCCAGCGTCACGCCGTCCGCCGAGACGCGCAGCGCCGGGTCGGTGGTGACGGCAAAGCCCAGCGCCGGCAGCCGGGCCAGCAGATCGGCGCGCACCGCGTCCACCGGCGGGCCGGACAGGCGCAGGGCCGCGCACGACTGCGCCGCCCAGACGCCGCGCGCGAAATCGGGATGCGCCATCACCGCGCCGCCGCCATTGGCAAAGGCAGAGCGGTTGCCGGTGTCGAGATAACTCTCGCAGGCCAGACCCTCCGCCAGCAGCAGGCCGTGCGCGGGCAGTTCGACGTGCCAGTAGGTGACGTGGGCGACGCTCTCCTGGGCGACCGAGGCGCCGTTCAACAGGTAGCGCACCGGGATCAGCACGCCGCCGGCGAACACCGCGTGGTCGGGCGAGAGCAGCAGGTCGCGCGCCGGCTGACGGTGCGCGAAGGCATGCGCGCGCACCCGTACCGGCGACACGTCGTGCGGGCGCGGGTGGCGGGCGCAGGCGATGCGGCGATGGCCGAGCCAGACCACCGGCGCGCTCGCCCCGCCTGCGGTCAGCACCAGGTCGCCGGCGCGCAGGCTCTCCACCGCGCACGGGCCGTGGGGTGTGGCGATGCGGGTGCCCTCGGCGAAGCAGGCGGTGATGCCGGAGATAACGGTGACATCGGTCTCGGTGGCGTCGATGACGGTGGTGACGAAACTCTCGCCGGTGTAGTCGCCGGCGAGACGCAGGGTCTCGACCGCCGTGCCGCCGTCGAACAGGGTCAGCGTGCCAGGGGCGCCGCTGATCCCAGTGGCGTAGGCGGCGCTGGTGACTGCCTGTCCGAGCACGCCGATCGTATCGCTGCCGTCAAACCCGGCGATGGTTGCGGCCATGCCTGTGAGCGAGACGTGGGACAGGTCGAGCACGTCATGGCCGGTCAGTGCGATGCCGCTGGCGCTGCTGGCCGTGCCGCCGAGCGCCAGGGTGGCGCCATTGTCGACCTGCACCGTCAGGCTGCCGGCGATGCCGCGCTGGATGGTCAGGGCGCTGGCTGCGGTGAGCTCCAGGGTGCCGGACCCGCGCACCAAATCCATGTCCGAATGCAGCGTTCCGTTGGGAGCGTAGCTGCTGCGGGTCTGGATTACGCCATCGTCGACGACCGTGCCAGACACGGAAGTCTCAAACAGCCGAACGGACGTGCCGCGCTCGACCGTGAGCGCGCCGACGGTCCCACTGGTGCCGCCGATATCGATGATCGAGGTCGCGTCGACGGTGATGCTGGCCATTACGCCGAGTTGCAGCGTGCCGAGCAGAACGACCGCGCCGCCGGTGGCGTCGATCCGGGACACCACGGAGGCGGGGCCGCTGGCATCTATCAGCAGCGATCCGGTCGTCAGCACGGCGCCGCTGCCGCCGACGATCAGGTCGCCGCCGCAATCCACGCTTCCCGCCGATAATCTGCCGCCGCTGTCGACCGCGAGACTCGAGCCGAAGCCGCCCCATGCCAGCGTTGCCATGCCGGACACGGTGATGCTGCCGTCGATGGCAAGCGGGTTCTGCGTGAACAGGTCGGCGGCGTCGCCAACTCCGGTGATGGTGAGCAATCCTGAAGCATTGTGCCCCAGCGATACGTGATCCAGGCTGCCGGGGGCGACGATGGCCGGGTTCTGGCCGGAGGTCGTATCTTGCCAGTTGGCCGCATCGGTCCAGTCGCCCGAGGCGGAGCCGCCCCAGACATATTGATCGCCCGCCGGAGCATTGTTGGTCAGCGTGGCGAGCGGCGTCGCCAAGGCGGCAGGCGATGACGGCCCGCCAGGGCCGGCCGTGTATTTGAATGGCCTCATGATGGCGGTCGCGGCTCCCTGCCCGCGGTGACTTTATATGACTCATTAACGACTTGGTATGGAAAATATGAGTAATCGAACCTATTGGTTCTGGGAGACGCACGGGGAAGGCGGCGTGCAGCCCAGCCCCGCAACCCATTTCGTTGCCGTGGGCGCCGGTCCGCACTACGTGGTGTGCGCAACTCCCCGATAAGATCGAACACCTATGCCCTTCCCGCCGACCAATCCCGCGCTCGACCGCGCCCTCGCCGCGCGCGGCTACGATGAACCGACCTCGGTGCAGGAGGCGGTGCTGCAACCCGTCGCGCACGAGCGCGACCTGCTGGTGTCGGCGCAGACCGGATCGGGCAAGACCGTCGCCTACGGGCTGGCGTTCGCCTCCACCATCCTGGGCGACGCCGAGCGGCTGCCCACCGCTGGCGCGCCGCTGGTGCTGGTGATCGCCCCCACCCGCGAGCTGGCGATCCAGGTGCATGGCGAGCTGAGCTGGCTGTACCTGGAGGCGGGCGGGCAGGTGGTGTCGTGCGTCGGCGGCATGGACCCCCGCGCCGAGGCCCGCAACCTGCAATTCGGCTGCCACATCGTCGTCGGCACGCCCGGCCGGCTGCGCGACCACCTGGAACGCGGGCGGCTCGATGTGTCGGCACTGCGCGTGCTGGTGCTGGACGAGGCCGACGAGATGCTCGACCTCGGCTTCCGCGACGAGTTGCAGTTCATCCTAGACGCCACTCCGGCGGCGCGGCGCACGCTGCTGTTCTCCGCCACTATCGCGCGCGAAATCGCCGCCATGGCGCGCGACTACCAGCGCGACGCGCTGCGCATCGACACTGCCCAGCGCAACCAGCCCCATGCCGACATCGAGTACCGCGCCATCCGGGTGGCGCCGAGCGAGGTCGAGCACGCGCTGGTCAACGTGCTGCGCTTCTCCGAGGTGCGCGGGGCGTTGGTGTTCTGCGCCACGCGCGAGGCGGTGCGCCGGCTGCATGGCCGTCTGGTCGAACGCGGGTTCGCCGCCGTGGCGCTGTCGGGCGAACTCAGCCAGACCGAGCGCAGCACGGCGTTGCAGTCGCTGCGCGATGGCCGCGCGCGGGTGTGCATCGCCACCGACGTGGCCGCGCGCGGGCTGGACCTGCCCGACCTGGAGCTGGTAATCCACGCCGACCTGCCGACCAACAAGGCGACGCTGCTGCACCGCAGCGGGCGCACCGGGCGGGCCGGCAAGAAGGGGCTGTGCCTGTTGCTGGTGCCCTACACCAAGCGCCGCCGCGCCGAGATGCTGTTGCAATCGGCCAACATCGCCGCCGTCTGGGCGGAGCCACCGACCGCCGACGAGGTGCGCGCGCGCGATGCCGAGCGCCTGTTGTCCGATCCGGTGCTGACCGAACCGGCGCAGGACGAGGACATCGGGCTGGCGCGGCAACTGCTGGAGAAGTCCTCCGCCGAGGCGGTGGCCGCCGCCCTGGTGCGGCTGTACCGCGCCCGGCTGCCGGCGCCCGAGGACCTGTACGATGGCCGCGCCAGTGCCGCGCCGCACGCGGAGCGGCCGGAGCGGAGCGCGCGCCCTGCCAGGACCGAGCAGGGCGAGCGGCGTGAACGCGACACCTCGGAGGCACCAAGGGCAGAGGGAGCGCCGGGTGCGACAGTGTGGTTCCGCATGGGCATCGGCCGGCAGAACAACGCCGACCCGAAATGGCTGATCCCGCTGATCTGCCGCCTGGGACACGTCACCAAGAAGGATATCGGCGTCATCCGCATCTTCGACCGTGACACCAAGTTCGAGATCGTCGCCGAGACCGCCACCCGCTTCGCCACCGCCGTTGCCGCCGCCGCCGATCCGGAGGTCGCCATCGAACGCGCCGCCGCGGCACCCGCGCCGCGCCCGGCGAAACCACGCGATTTCGTGCCGCGCGGCAAGTCGTCGGGCGACGGTCCCGCTCCCGCCCGCAGCTATAAGCCGCGCGTGCGGGCCTAGGCGGCCTGGACGATCTCGCTCGTCTCGACCAGGACGGCGACGGGGATGTCCAGCAATGGTGCCAGCGCCCGGATCATGCCGAGGCTCAGGGCGCGCTTGCGGCCCAGTACCTCGCTGATCTTGCTTTCGGCAATGCCGCTACGCGCCGCCAACTGGCGGTTGTTCCAGCCCTTTTCGGCCATGCGGATTGCAATGGCCGCGACCGGCTCCGGGGCGGCGATGGGCTGGTGGCGGAGCTCGTAGCTCTCCACCAGCGTGGCCAGGATATCCAGCCTGTCGAACGCCGCCGTGCCCTCGCCGGGGTTGCTGTCCATCAGCGCCGCGATCTCCTTAAGCGCCTCGGCGTGATCGGCCGCGTTGCGGATCGGTTTGATGTCCATGGCTGCCTCCCTACACATGATGTACGTCGATGCGATCGTATTCGGCGTGGGTGCCGATGAACCGCACATAGATGATCCCGGCGACGAAATTGATCCTCACGACCAGCCGGTACTTGTTGCCGCCGAGATCGAAGATGATCCGTCCCTCCCTCAACACGCCGGCGGAGCGATAGACGGCCTTCGCATCCATTGGCGTCCTCCACTCGGCCGCCTTGGCAATCTGTAGCCACGTCTTGAGCGGTTGCTCGGCATCGCCGCGCCCAGGCCGGCTCCAGAATGCCCGTAGCGTGCTGGTCGCGATCACTCTCACACGGCGCAGGTTACACCGGACTTCCCGTTTTGGGAAGCGCGGTGCGATGCCGCCTTGACACCCACCCCCCGCCGGTGTGTCTGCCGCGTCTGACCTTGCCCCGCTCGACCCTGACATCACGGATCCCGCCATGCACGCCTACCGCACCCATACCTGCGGCGCCCTGCGCGCCACCGATGCCGGCCGCGAGGCGCGGCTGTCGGGCTGGATCCATGCCAAGCGCGACCATGGCGGGCTGCTGTTCATCGACCTGCGCGACCATTACGGGCTGACCCAGTGCGTGTTCGCCGCCGGCACCGAGGCGTTCGCGGCGGCGGACCGGCTGCGGCCCGAGAGCGTCGTCACGGTGACCGGCGGCGTGGTCCGCCGCGAGGGCGCCACCGTCAACCCGCGCCTGCCGACCGGGGAGATCGAGTTGCGGGCGGCGGCGCTGGACGTGCAATCCGCCGCCGATGCGCTGCCGTTGCAGGTGGCCGGCGAGGAAAAATACCCCGACGAGCTGCGGCTGAAATACCGCTACATCGACCTGCGCCGCGACCGCGTGCATCGCAACATCATGCTGCGCGCCGGCGTCATCGCCAGTTTCCGCCGCCGCATGATCGAGGCCGGGTTCACCGAGTTCCAGACGCCGATCCTGACCGCCTCCTCGCCCGAGGGCGCGCGAGACTTCCTGGTGCCGGCGCGACTGCATCCAGGCAAGTTCTACGCCCTGCCGCAGGCGCCGCAGCAGTTCAAGCAGTTGGCCATGGTGGCCGGCTTCGACCGCTACTTCCAGATCGCGCCGTGCTTCCGCGACGAGGCCAGCCGCGCCGACCGCTCGCCCGGCGAGTTCTACCAGCTCGACTTCGAGATGAGCTTCGTCACGCAAGAGGACGTGTTCAACACCATCGAGCCGGTGATGGCGGGCGTGTTCGAGGAGTTCGCCGACGGGCGCGGCGTGACCAGGCCGCCGTTCGAGCGCATCCCGTACGACGAGGCGATGCGCCTCTATGGCAGCGACAAGCCCGACCTGCGCAACCCCTTGCGCATCGCCGACGTCACCGCGCAGTTCGCCGGCTCCGGCTTCGGCCTGTTCGCCAAGATCGCGGCGGCCGGCGGCGTGGTCCGCGCCATCCCGGCACCGGGCACGGCGGCCAACCCGCGCGGCTTCTTCGACAAGCTGAACGACTGGGCGCGCGAGAGCGGGGCCGGCGGGCTGGGCTACATCCAGTTCGCCGCCGACGGCCCGAAAGGCCCGATCGCGCGCAACCTGGAGCCGGAGCGGGCCGAGGCGATCCGCATGGCGTGCGGCGCGCAGCCCGGCGACAGCGTGTTCTTCGCCGCCGGCAAGCGCGACGAGGCGCCGAAATTTGCCGGTCAGGTCAGGACCAAGCTGGGCGCCGACCTCGGCCTGATCGCCGAGGGCGAGTTCCGCTTCTGCTGGATCACCGACTTCCCGATGTACGAGATCAACGAGGAGACCGGGCGGATCGACTTCAGCCACAACCCGTTCTCGATGCCGCAGGGCGAGATGGCGGCGCTGGAGACGATGGACCCGCTGGAGATCAAGGCATACCAGTACGACATCGTCTGCAATGGCATCGAGCTGTCGTCCGGCGCCATCCGCAACCACCGCCCGGAGATCATGGTCCGCGCGTTCGAGATCGCCGGCTACCCGGCCAGCGAGGTGGAGGCGCGGTTTGGCGGCATGTTGAACGCCTTCCGCTACGGCGCGCCCCCGCACGGTGGCTCCGCGCCGGGGATCGACCGCATCGTCATGCTGCTGGCAGACGAGCCGAACATCCGCGAGGTGATCCTGTTCCCGCTGAACCAGCAGGGCGAGGACCTGATGATGGCGGCGCCCGCCGAAGTGACGCCGGCGCGGCTGCGCGAGTTGTCGCTGAAGGTCGAGCTGGCGCCGAAGCTGGTCAAGCAATGACGATGCGGCGGCCACTCACAAAGTGATGCGGCACTGCGGCACAAGGCCGGTCAGGGAGGTGTGGCGTAGTGGCGTGCGGCTCCCTATCCTGTAGCCATACGCCAGGAGAACTTGTGCATGTCGCCTTGCCCGCCCATCGCCCGCGCCGTCATGGCGGTCCTGGCCTTCGCCTCGTTCGGAGGCGGCGCGCAAGCCGCTGGCCTGGCCGCGCACCGCGCCGTGTACGACCTGAAGCTGGACACCACGCACGAGGCCAAGGTTTCGGCGGCGACCGGCAGCATGACCTATGAGATGCAGGACACCTGCGACGGCTGGGCGACGCAGCAGCGGCTCGACATGGTCGTCACCAACACCGAGGGCCAGGACATCCACATGCTGTCCGACTACACCACCTTCGAGAGCAAGGACGGCCTGAAACTGCGCTTCCGCATGCGCCAGACCACCGACGACGCGGTGACCAGCGACTTGGCCGGCGACGCCACGCTGCAACCCGACGGCGGGACTGGCAGCGCTCACTTCACCATGCCGGCGGATGTCACCCAGGCCTTGCCGAAGGGCACGCTGTTCCCGACCCGCCATACCGAGACGCTGCTGCGCGCCGCCGAGGCCGGCAAGAAGTTCCTGGCGCTGCCGCTGTTCGACGGCACCACCGAGAAGGGCGCGCAGGACAGCTCCATCGTGGTGAACGGCTGGAATGGCCCCGACCAGACCAAGTGGCCCGCCCTCGCCAAGCTGCCGAGCGGGCGCTTCCATATCGCCTTCTTCGACCATGCCGCCAGCGCCAGCACGCCCGACTACGAGGTGTCGATGCGCTACTGGGACAACGGCGTGGCCGACAACCTGGCGATGAACTTCGGCGACTTCGTGATGGACGGCAAGATCCGCGAGTTCAAGCTGATATCGCACGGCTGCTGAGGTCGAGCACGGCGTCGGCGAACGCGGCCGGCGCCTCCTGCGGCAGGTTGTGGCCGATCCCAGGCAGGATGATGCGGCGGTAGGGGCCGGTGAAACGCGCCGCGTCCGGGTCGGCGGCGTCCGGCGACGTCACATCCACCCCGTCGCTGTCGCCCTCCAGGGAGATGGTCGGCACGGTGATGGCGGGTTGGGCCGCAAGCAATGCCTCGACCGGCTCCAGCGCCGGATCGCCGGGCGCATAGCCGAAGCGATGGCGGTAGGAATGGATCACCACCTCCACGAAATCCGGGTTGTCGAACGAGGCGGCGCTGGCGTCGAAATCGGCATCGCCGAACGCCCATAGCGGCGACCAGACCGACCAGATGTAGCGGCACAGCTCGCGCCGCCGCTCGCGCAGCCCGGCCTCGCCGCGCGGGGTGTGGAAATAATACTGATACCACAGCCGGTGTTCGCGGGCCGCCGGTTGCGGCGCAGCCATGGCCGCGTGGTCGAACAGGTTGTAGCCGCCGCCAGTGACCAGCCCCGCCACCCGCTCCGGCCACAGCGCGGCGACGATGCACGCCGCGCGACCGCCCCAGTCGTAACCGGCCACCACCGCGCGAGGGATCGCCAGCGCATCCATGAAGTCGCGCAGGTCGCAGCCGAGCGCCGCCTGCTGGCCGGAACGCATGGTCGCATCGGCGCGGAACCGGGTCGGGCCGTAGCCGCGCAGGTATGGCACCACCGAACGCATCCCACGCGCGGCCAGGATCGCCGCCACCTCGTCATAGGCGCGCGGGTCGTACGGAAAGCCGTGCAGCAGGATTACCGGCACGCCGTTGCGCGGCCCGACCTCCTCATAGGCAATCGACAGGACGGGCGTGGTGACGATGGGCATCGCATGAAGCTCCGGGCGTCGCTGGGCGTTGGTGCGCCGGGTCAGGCTACCTGACGTGACATGCCGAAGGAAATAGCAGTGAACAAACTGGCAACGAGTGCGGCGGGATTGCTGTCGCTGGCCCGGAAGACGATGCCGGTCGGCGTGAAGGCGCGGCTGAACCCGCGCCGAGGCTTGCGGCCAATGCCAGCCGCGGTGTGGGACGCGGAGTTCACGGCTGGCGGCTGGGAGTATCTGGACCGCGAGATCCCACGCTATGCGGTGATCGCGGGCTACTGCGCCGCCGGCCTGCAACAGGCCGCTCCGGGGCGCCGGCGCATCCTGGACCTCGGCTGCGGCAGCGGCGCGTTACAGCCGTGGCTGGCGCAAATAGGCTATGACCGCTACCTCGGCGTGGACCTGTCGGCGAAAGCCATCGCACAGGCGCGGCAGCGTTGGTCGGACGGCAGCGCCGCCACCGTGTTCGAGGTCGGCGACGCGGATGTGTTCGCGCCCGCCGGCACGTTCGACGTGATCGTATGCAATGAAATGCTGTATTACAGCGTCGCACCGGCGCAACTGCTGGCGCGGCTGGCGCAATCGCTCTCGCCTGAAGGCCGCTTCGTCATTTCCCTCTGGGAGTGCAAGGATTCCTGGCGCGTCTGGCGCGAGTGCAAACTGGGCCTGCGTGTCAGCGACGAGGTCCACATGACCAGCGGCGACCTTGCCTGGGACATCCGCCGCTGCCAGGTGCTGTAGGCGCTCAGATGTGGATGGCGCGTCCGTTGGCCGCCAGCGCCGCCTCCTTCACCGCCTCGTTCAGCGTCGGGTGCGCGTGGCAGATGCGCGCCACGTCCTCGGCGCTGGCGCCGAACTCCATGGCGGTGGCGAGTTCGGCGATCAGCGTGCCGGCGTCCGGGCCGATGATGTGCGCGCCCAGGATGCGGTCGGTGCGCTTGTCGGTCAGGATCTTCACGAAACCATCGGTGTTGCCGATCGCCCGCGCGCGGCCGTTGGCGGTGAACGGGAACTTGCCCACCGCGTAGTCGATGCCGGCCTGCTTCAGCGCCTCCTCGGTCTGGCCGACGGAGGCGACCTCGGGCCAGGTGTACACCACGCCGGGGATCACGTCGTAGTTCACGTGGCCCGCCTGCCCGGCCAGTATCTCGGCCAGCGCCACGCCCTCGTCCTCCGCCTTGTGCGCCAGCATCGGGCCGGCGGTGACGTCGCCGATGGCGTAGATGCCGGGCACGTTGGTGGCGAAGTGCTGGTCGATCTTGACCCGGCCGCGCTCGTCGGTGAACACGCCGACCCGGCCCAGGCCGAGGCCGGCGGTGTAGGCGCGGCGGCCGATCGCCAGCAGCACGATGTCGGCGCGCAGCGTCTCCGCCTCCCCACCGGCCGCAGGCTCCAGGGTCAGCGCCACGCCGTCATCGCCCACGCTCGCCCCGGTGACCTTGGTGGACAGGCGGAACCGCAACCCCTGCTTGGCCAGGATGCGCTGGAAATTCTTGCCGATCTCGCCGTCCATGCCGGGCACCAGCCGGTCGAGGAACTCGACCACCGTGACCTCGGCGCCCAGCCGGCGCCACACGCTGCCCAGTTCCAGGCCGATATAGCCGCCGCCGATCACCACCAGATGACCGGGCACGCGGTCGAGTTCGAGTGCCCCGGTGGAGCTGACGATCCGCTTCTCGTCCACGGCCACGCCCGGCAACGGGATGCTCTCGCTGCCGGTGGCGATGACGATGTGCCTGGCCGCGTATTCGGTGCCATCGACCTCGACGCGATCGGGCGCCTTGATGATGCCGGTGCCGCGCAGCCAGGTCACCTTGTTCTTCTTGAACAGGAACGCGACGCCGTTGACGTTGGCGGCCACCACCTCGCCCTTGCGCGCCTGCATCCGCGCGAGGTCGAGTGTCACGCCCGCGACATCGATGCCGTGCTGGGCGAAGTCGTGCTGCACGGCGTGGAAGTTCTCGCTCGACTGCAGCATCGCCTTGGACGGGATGCAGCCGACGTTCAGGCAGGTGCCGCCGAGCGTCGCGCGCATCTCGACGCAGGCGACAGTCATGCCGAGCTGGGCGGCGCGGATGGCGCAGACATAGCCGCCCGGCCCGCTGCCGATGACGATAAGGTCGAAACTATCCATATCACAGCTCCAGCAGCAGGCGGCGCGGATCCTCCACGCTCTCCTTGACGCGGACCAGGAACGACACCGCTTCGCGGCCGTCGATGATGCGGTGGTCGTACGACAGCGCCAGGTACATCATCGGCCGCGCGACGATCTGGCCAGCCACCACCACCGGCCGGTCCTGGATCTTGTGCATCCCCAGGATGGCGGATTGCGGCGGGTTCAGGATCGGCGTCGACATCAGGCTGCCATAGACGCCGCCGTTGGTGATGCTGAAGGTGCCGCCGCTGAGTTCGTCGATCTTCAGGGCGCCGTCACGGGCGCGGCGGCCGAAATCGCCGATGGCCCTCTCGATCTGCGCCATGCTCATGGCATCGGCATCGCGCACCACCGGCACCACCAGCCCGTTCGCGCCGCCGACGGCGATGCCCATGTGGACGTGGCTGCGATAGATGATGTCATCGCCGTCGATCTCGGCGTTGACGGTGGGAAACTCCTTCAGCGCGGCCACGCAGGCGCGCACGAAGAACGACATGAAGCCAAGGCGCACGCCGCCGTGCTTCTTCTCGAACGCATCCTTGTACTCGGTGCGCAGCGCCATCGCCGCCGACATGTCCACCTCGTTGAAGGTGGTCAGCATGGCGGCGGTGTTCTGCGCCTCCTTCAGCCGCATGGCGATGGTGCGGCGCAGGCGGGTCATCTTCACCCGCTCCTCGCCTTCCTGCGCGGTGCGCGGAGCCTTCGCGGCGGCTGTGGCCGGAGCCGGAGCCGGAGCCGGGCGGGCCAGGAAGTCGAGCACGTCGCCCTTGGTGATGCGGCCGTCCTTGCCGGTGCCGGCGCCGACCTGCCCGGCCTGCACCCGGCTCTCGGCCATCATCTTGGCAGCGGCGGGAAGCGGCGCGTGCTCGCCGACGGTGGACACCGCCGGGCGTGCCACCGGGCCGGACACCGGCGGCGGCGGGTTCACGCCGGCTGCCGGGTTGGCGGCGGGCGCCGCCGACTTGACCGAAGCGGCTTCCTTGACCGGGGCGGCTTCCTTTGCGGGCGCGGACGCCGCTGGCTTGGCGGCGGGTGCGGCGGTGGCGCCCTCGTTCAGCAACGCCAGCACGGCGCCCACGGCGACCTCGCCGCCCTCGGCCACCACGATCTCACCGAGCGTGCCGGCGCTGGGCGAGTTGACCTCGACCGTGACCTTGTCGGTTTCCAGCTCGACCAACGGCTCATCGACCGCCACCGCCTCGCCCGGCTGCTTGAACCACTTGCCGACGGTCGCCTCGGTCACCGATTCGCCGAGAGTGGGTACGCGGATGTCGGCCATGACTTTTTATCCCAACGCTTCTTCGAGGAATTGCTTGAGCTGCGCCAGATGCTTGCTCATCTGGCCAACCGCGGTCGAGGCCGAAGCCGGACGGCCGGCGTAACGCGAGGTCTTGTGCTTGGCGCCGATCTGGTTGAGCACCCAATTGAGGAACACGTCGACGAAGAACCAGGCGCCCATGTTGCGCGGCTCTTCCTGGCACCACACCATCTCGGCCTGCTTGAAGCGCGCCAGCTCGGCCACCAGCGCCTTGGACGGGAACGGAAAGAGCTGTTCGATGCGCAGGATGTAGATGTCGTCGATGCCGCGTTTCTCGCGTTCTTCATAGAGATCGTAATAGACCTTGCCGGTGCACATGATGACGCGGCGGATCTTGTCGTCCGCCACCAGCTTGATCTTTTCATTCGG
>JAYTQW010000038.1:0-14051 GCA_043746535.1 Rhodospirillales bacterium | reverse complement strand
CTGTTGACCGGCACCAGCAGCTCGAACTTAAGCTCCTGGTCACGCTGGCCGCTCGCCTTCAGCTTGCCGACGCGGCCAAAGAAGGGGTCATTGGCAACGTCGATCTCGAACGGCAGGCCCATCGACTGGAACATCAGTGGTGCCCGCTCCATCCACATCTCGCGGAAGGCGGACACCTGCGCCGGCGTGCCGATGCGGATATACTCACGGATGCGGAACAGTTGCATCCGGGTCGGCTCCAGCGACGGTTCGCGCCGGAAACAGTAGGAGAACATGTCGGCGGTGCGGCCATTCTCCGGCAGCGTGCCGCGCGCGGCCATCACCGGATAGATCGGATAGCAGGCAGCGGGCGTCAGTACGATGTCGGTCGCCTGCTGCTGCGCCGTCCAGTCCTCGCCCACCTCCATGCAACGGAGAATCTCGCGGTGGCCGGCATCGTCGCCGCAGAACGCATGCACGCTGCCAGCCAGTTGCGGGAAGCCGCGCAGGTAGCCGCTCTCCTCGAAGGTCTGGCGGGCCATGGCGGGTGGAAAACTGAACTCCTCGGCGCCGTCGGCCGCACCGGCACGGCCAACCATGGCGCGGATCGCGTCGACCACATCCTCGAACGCCTTTGCCCGCCCGTACAGGCCGGCCACGCCGGACGCCACCAGCAACCCGGCCGCGAACAGGTCGTCGAGGAAGGTCACCGCCAGAGCGGCGGGGGCGCCTAAGCCGAAATCAACCGGCACGTCATTCATACGACCCCCAATTCCGGCATCCGCGCAAGCAATAGGCGGCCGGTGCCGTCGCGTACGCGATCGTTATGGACCATCAAAACCGCCGAGTGCAGGTCTCGCAGGTGACGTGAGACACTGAATACCGAGTCATTCCGATAGCCCGCAAATCCGTTAACCGAAAGACACATTTGCGCCACATCGAGGCACGTCTCCGAAACGCTGCTCTTCAAGGCGTTCACGTCCGCTGTGCGGATCAGTGGCAAGGCGCTGTCGGCGGTCACGCCAAGCGTGAAGCCGTCCAGAACCCGCTGCACCCGCGCCTGCGCCAGTTGCAGCCGTTCCACAGCCTCTGCGAACCGTGAGACCGAGATCGAGGCGGCGTCGTCGCCCTTCTGCTTGCGCAGAAAGCTGCGGGTGCGGCCCAGCGCATCGGCGGCGATGCCGACCCACAGCGACGACCACAGCAGATGCGACACCGGCAGCATGGTGTCGGAGGCAATCACCGAATAAGGCGTAGCCAGCAGTTGCTGCGCGTGGGCGTCCGCCTCGACCACGAACGACTCGGTGGACGTGCCGCGCATGCCCATGGCATTCCAGACGCCGGTCTGGTCGAGGTGGCAGTCGTCCTTGGTCGCCACCAGCAGCACCTGGTCGGAACTCTCCGCCTCGGCGTTTCGCCGCGCGGTGATGAGCAGCGCGTCGGCATAGCGGCCATAGGAGATCGACGGCGCGATCTTGGTGAGGTGGATGCGCTCGCCGTCGAGCACCACGGCGCATTTGCTGCGGCGGACCTCGCCGCCGACGCCGGCCTCGGAGGTGACGGAGGCAAGCAGCAACTGCTCCTCCACCACACGCGCCAGGAAGCCGCGCGCCCAGATGCCGTTGGCGTGATGCGCCACCAGGCAGGCGACCTGGATCTGGTGCATGGCGAACACCATGGCGGCGGACGAGCAGGCGCGGCCGAGCGTGCAGCAGGCTGTGGCGATCTCACGGAAGCTGTGGCCAGGGCCGCCAAGTTCGGCCGGAACCATCGCCCCGAGCAGGCCATGGACCCGCATGGCATTGACCGCTTCCGCCGGGAAGCGGCCTTCATGGTCCACCGCGACCGCATGTTCGGCGGCGATCGCGGCCACCAGCGAGACCCTGGCGGCAAGCGACGTGGGAGCCGGTAGCACAGATGGGGCCGCGCGCGATTGCAGGTCGCTGGCCCGCGCCATCGCGTCGGCGGCAATGACGACGGTCATGCCACGTTCTCCTTGAGCGACGCCACAGCCGCTTCCAGCGCGTGAATACTGGCGAAAGTGCGCCGGTTGAGCATATTGTCGGGTAGTTCGACGTCGAACGTCTCCTCCAAGGCCAGCATCACATTGACGATCGCCAGTGAATCCAGGCCAACGGCGAACAAATCGTCATTGTCGGCGAGAGTTTCTGCCGGTACAGACAGGCGCCCGCAGGTCGTCAATATTTGGCGAAGTTCCGCATTCATATCGGGTCAATCCTGTCAGTCACAACATTGTTGTTGGGTCGGAGGGCCAGCCGTTCGGAACAAGACCCTCGTAGTCGTCAGCGGTATGTTTCGGTCAGCGTGACAACTTCATCAACGAGCATTTTTTCACAAGTGCGTGGTGCGTTCCGTAAGCAAGTCACTGATAGTTGAGTGACGGCGGTGGGTGTCGCTGGGCCTCGATGACACCAGTCCGGCAGCCGTCGCGTCTCTCGATCCGGTATAAATAACCGAAACCGTTGACAATTCGATCCACAAATGCGTTATCGGCGACGCATGGCAATGCGCTGTCTCCGCAAAGAGTGGCTGACCGCCGGTGTAAGCCGTCCGCCCGGACCTATGCTCGCAGCCATGAGGGATGCATGCCGCTGTGGTCGTGCCCATGCCTCATGCCGGCGGTGGCGTGTTTGGCATTTGCCAGCGAAGGTCGTCAGCAGCTTGAGCAAGGCGCGAATGGTCCAATTCATCACTGATTTTGCTGATCTGGCGGTCACCTTGCCCGTCGTCGCACTCGTCTGCATGGCCTTGGCTGCTCAGAACGCGGTGCAGCAGGCGACCATGCTGGCGGTCGCGAGCGGGGCCACGCTGGCCTTGGTGGCGGCGTTGAAGCTGACCGCTTTCGTCGCCTCCGCCCATCACGTCAATGTCAGCCTGCAATCGCCTAGCGGCCACACGGCTGGCGCGATCATCGTCTATGGCGGGCTGTTCCGCCTGCTCGGCCCGCAGGGCTGGCGGGTGGCCGGGCCGGTGTTGGTTGCCGCCGTCGTCGCGTTCACGCGGGTGGCCCTCGGCTTCCATACCGTGGCGGATGTCTGCGCCGGTGCTGCGGCCGGAGGCGCCGGCCTGCTGTTGCTGGCCTGGCTGCTGGAGCGGCCGCAGTTCCTGCCGGCCGCAGCGCCGCGCCGCGCCGTCACGGTCGCGGCGGCGGCCGTTGTCATGATGGTCATGCACGGGCACCATATCGGCGTTGGCGGCGAGCACATTCTCCGTCGTTTGGCGACTATGCCGGACCGGCTCCATACGGAGATGGGCGAGGCCATGGTCGCCGAGAGCCACGCCGGTGCGTGAGACCGTAGCTCTCGATGACCTTGTTCCGGCCGTCCCTGGCCGGCCTTCGCGCCAGATTGCGCGGCTTCTGGTCTTATTGCTGATCGGCGGCGTGGCGGTCGCAGTGGCGATCCCAGCCTTGGCGATATCGTTGATCATAGCCACGGTGGCAGTGGCAATTCGCCCATTTCGGGCCTTGTTCCGCACGCGCTGAACCCATCCTGCTCTCTGCGCGTGGTCAGGCTAGGCGTTGTGGAGATGCCGGTAGCTTCATTCAGATGCCGTGCTGCCGCGATGGGGTAGGGCTACAGCATCGTGATTCGATGTGAGTTGACGCTATGTTAATAAATATTTTAACCATAGTCGTGTTGCAGGTGCGAACTGCGGCAAGGCCTGCGGGTTCCAATTCGCAACACGGGGACGTCGGAAACTGCCTTTGGTGTTTGTAACCAACCTGTAATCCAGGTCGGTTATTCCTGATCGTTCGTGGAGTTTCGTTATGCGACTGCAAGGTTACGGCATCGGCCGGGCGACACATTGTGTCGGCGGTCGAAATATATATGCAATCTCGATGCGGTCGGAGGCCGTCTCCAAATGAGCAGCATTGAAAGCAGCATAAAGCTTTCGGGTAACCGCTTCGTCAACGCTGGCTCGGCGGCAGCGGATGGGATGCGATTCCGCTCCACCCTGGAAGATCAGATCATTTCCGGCTTTGCCCGTGTCACCGACATCGTCCTGCTGCTGGCGCTGTCCATCCTGATTGCCCATCTGCCGATGCGTGACAGCACGCCATGGGGGCAGACGGTGCTGCTGTCGGCAATTGCCTTGGTCGCCGCCACGACGGCGCTGAATGCGAGCAACAGCTACAGCGTCGATGCCCTGCGGTCGTTCCGGCGTCAACTGCGCCGGGCCTCGCTCGGCTTGGTATTGGGCGCTGCGGCGGGCTCAGGTGCGGCGATGCTGCTTGGGTTCGATCTGGCGCAGGCGGCCTCCTGGGGCGAGGCGTGGTTGCTGTGCGCCGCCATCGTGGTGGCTGTGACCCGGCTCGGCTGGGGTCTTGCCATTGAGCGGTGGGTGACGCACGGACGCCTGGTACGCCACGTCGCCGTGGTCGGCTCCGGCGAACAGGCGTTTGCCGTGGCCAAGCGCATTGGCCGTGACCAACGCCATCGGATGCGTTGTGTCGGTCTTTATAGTGATGACTTGTCCCTGAACACTGCCGTATTCCCGGCCGAAGGCGGTCTTGACGACCTTATCCAACGCAGCCGCCGGGAACGGGTCGATGCTATCCTGCTGTCGATGCCCACAGATGACCCGGAGCGGGTGCGCAGCGTGCTCGATCGGTTGAGCAGCACCATCGCCGACATTCAGATACTCCCGCAGGTCGAGGCGTTCTCCGGCCGTCCACTGCGTATGGCACGTCTGGGCAGCGACACCCTGCTCACCATCGGCGAACGTCCGCACAAGGCCTGGGATGGCGTGCAGAAGGCCGTGTTCGACCGCGTGTTCGCCGCCCTTCTGCTGTTGGCGCTATCGCCGCTGCTGTTGCTGGTCGCGATGCTGATCCGTCTCGATAGCCCAGGGCCGATTTTGTTCCGCCAGCCACGGGTCGGCTTCAACAACCGGCTGTTTCATATTCGCAAATTCCGCTCGATGTACACCAACATGAGCGATCTGCACGCAAGCCGCCAGACATCCCGCGACGACCCGCGAGTGACGGCGGTCGGACGCTGGATCCGCAAGCTGAGCATCGATGAGTTGCCGCAGATCCTCAATGTGCTGCGCGGCGAGATGTCGCTGGTTGGGCCACGGCCGCACGCGCTAAACACCCGCGCCGAGGAACGCCATCTAGACGAGATCGTAGAGAACTACGCCTGCCGCCACCGGGTGCTGCCCGGCATCACCGGCTGGGCACAGGTCAACGGTTTTCGAGGCGAACTGCGCACGGCGGAGCAGGTGCGGGGACGGGTCAAGCATGACCTGTATTACATCGACAACTGGTCGTTCGGTCTTGACCTGCGCATCATGCTGTTGACGCTGGTGCGTGAAATACGCAGCCGTAGCGCCTTCTAAGTGCGGCAACCCTCCTGAACTGACCAAGCCTTCTAAACGGGTCACGAATAAGAAGGGGGCGTGGTCGGATTGACCGCGCCCCTTTTCTTTTAGTCCAACCGGTCTCGCGTTTGGCGAGGCGTTAGAACAACCGCTCATATATGGTGACCACGTCGCCCGGTTGCAGGCGACGATCGGGTGTGGCGCGGGCCTCTACCGGCACGCCTTTGCTGGTGCGCAGCACCGAGGCGTGATCGGTGACGGCGCGGTAGGTGTACCCCCCAGCGACAGCTACCAGGGTCAGCACCGTCATGCCGGGCTCGAACGGGAACTGGCCGGGCTTAGCCACCTCGCCCAGCACATACACGGGCCGGAAGTTCGTTACCTGGACCGATACGCTCGGGTCCTTCAACAGCCCTTTGGCTTTTAGCGTGTCGCTGATCGCCATCGAAAGCCCAGTCTCGGTCAGGCCCTGAGCGCGGATGTTGCCGACCAGCGGCAGCGCCACCAAGCCGGTATCGGCGACGCTGAACTGCCCGGTCAACTCTGGCTCGTTGAAGGTAATCAGGCGAAGCTGATCGCCTGGCCCGAGCTGGTATGGGCCGGTCACCACCTGCTGCAACTCCGGCAACTCGCGGCCGGGAACGCAGGCCGAAAGCGACAACATCCCGGCGGCGGCAATAAAGCCACGACGACGGATCAGGGAATGGGAGGGGGGATGCTGCGGGCGCACGATTGGACTCTCCTTATGGCGGTTGATGGGCGGCCGGCGTTGGCAGCGGGCGTTGGGCTGGTCAGAGGCCAAAGGTGAATTGCAGCAAAGCCACGCTGCGATTGAATGCGGCCGCCTGGTTGGATGTGTAACGCTCGAATGTATAGCTTGCGGACACCTTCAGATGACGGTCGAGCAGCCAAGTGCTGCTGCCGCTGACCGTCTCGACAGACTCCGTGCGCCCGTTCTGGAGGTAGTCCGCATACTCAAGCTGGCCGTAGGCTTGCAGGAGTACATTGCGCAGCAGTTCGTGGTCGACCACCACCCGTCCGCGCGTATAGGTGAAGCCTTGCGAGGCTTCGTCCGCGCTGTCCTCGATGCGGCGGGTCGCGGTGCCGGTGACCGTCGTGAGCCGCGTTGGTGCCCAGACGACCTCCGCTTCCCCGACCGGCACGGTGCGGCCTTTGTAGAAGCCGCTGGAGAACTGACGGGTCTGAACACCGCCCAGCAGGCGCAGCCGGTAGAACGCCGGCAGGCCATAGTCGATGCCGGCCAACATCGTCACGCCGGAGTAGTCAAGACCGGGCAGGCCCGCCTGCTTTTGCAGGTAGTTGCCCGAAGCGCCCTCAACCGACAGCACAAAGTCACGCCGTTCGCCGACCTCATAGCGGGTGATAAGGCCAGCCTGTAAGACGTTGCGATCTTGAAACTGTCCGGGAATTTCGCCGGGAACCGCGGACGCTACGCCATAACGATATGCCGTCACCGAAACGTTCGGCTCGAACGATAGGCCACCGGGAGCGGTGCGGTAGGCCAGACGACCGATGTCGACGCTATACGGTAACTGCACGTTGCGGTTGATGAAGCCGATATCGGTGCGTTGCTCGGTCTGCTCCGCATGGCTGTAGTCAGCCAGTATGCGGCCCCGGCCTACCTCATAGAAGCCGCCGACGCCGCCCTGCCAGTTGGTGCGCGACGTCTGGTTTTCGATGGCCTGATTGCTGCCGAAGTAGCGTAGGTCGTCCACGCTCAGGTTGATGGCGATGCCGTTGCGGTTGAAATCGGAGACAATCTGCAACGAGGCCTGGGTGTCCTCTGCGGGGGAGCCACGGCCACCCTTGGTGCCGAGCGGGTTGCTGTCGTACAGCAGGCCCTCGGTAACCTGCGGCCGGATGATGAAGTTGCCGACGCGCACGCCGGGTGCGTCGTAGGCGGGACGGGCGCGGTTAAGCACCGTCTCGTCTGCCTGTCCGACGGTCGGCGGCAGCACATCCACCAGCCGTCCAGGGATCAGGATATTGTCGAGCAACTGCGCCACGCCGACTTTAGGCCACAGGGCGGTGGTGATCGCACAAGCGCCCAGAACGAAACGAATGGATATCGATCTCATGCTGGACTCAATATCCGGTCGCGCCGCGAAATTGAACAAGAAAATGAACGATTTCGCGGCGAACCCGAATTAAGCGCGGCCGGAGAAGTAAGCTCCCGCCAATGGACGGTATGCCTCCAGCCCAGCGGCTGTCTGGCTTTTGCCAGCGCGCATGTCGTTCAGCACGCAACCCGCCACCCGGCCGCCGGCGAGGTGCAAGCGGCGGACCGCGCCACGGATCGCCGCATGTGGCGTGCGGCCCCAACGCACCACCAGCACGGTGGCATCGGCGCCGCCAACCACCGCCAGCGCATCGTCGACCGCTGCCAACGGCGGCGTATCGATAATGATGACGTCGTACAGGGACCGGGCCTCACGCAGCAACTCCTGCATTGCCGCTTGGTGCAACATGCGGTGCGGGTCGGCCGGGAACGTCTCGACGGGGAGCAGATCGAATTCCAGCCCGCGCACGGTGGTGACCGACTCCATCAGCGTGCGACCCTGGGTGAGCGCGCCCAGCATTCCAGTGCGTGCCCGCACCGCCAATGTCCGGGTCAGGCCGCGCCGGCGCAGGTCGGCGTCGATCAGCAGCACCCGCTGCCCCATGGTCACGAGGTTGCGGCCCAGCAGCGTAGCCACGGTAGTCTTGCCCTCATTGGGTAACGCAGACGTGACTACGATCACCCGGGGACGATGGCCAGGGGTCTGGAAGGCGATCGAGTTGCCAAGCGTTTGGATGGCGGCAGCCTCGATCGAGCGAGGCGGCAATGGGGCCCCCTCGCCACCACTGGCACTACGGCGGAACCATTGACGGCGCATGCGCGGCACCACGCCGAGACCTGGCAAGCCACATAGAGCCTCGATATCGGCCAGGCTCTGCGATGGGCCGCGGGCCCGGTCGGCGAGGAACGCGGCGCCGCCGGCAAGGACGACCGCGAGGGCCAGAGCCACCGCCATCAGCAAGCCCCGGCGCGGGAAGGCCGGCGATGACGATGTGGAGGGGTCCGACACCACGCGGGCATCTGGTTCTTGGATCTCCTGCTGGATCGCGATCTGCTTGGAACGGGCGAGCAGGTCGCCATACAGTTTGCGGTCCGCCTCGGCGTTGCGGTCGATCTGTGCCGCGCCAACCTCTGCCCGGTCGGTCTTCGCAGCCTTCAGCTCGAGCTGGTCAACCTGCGCCTGTAGCCGGTCCACGGCGGCGCGCGAGATGTTCGCGTCGCTCGAAGCGGAGCCGGTGCTGCGGGAGAGTTCCGCGCCGATGCGCCGGCGTGTGTCGGCCAAACCGGAACGCGCCTCGGCCAGCGGCGGGTAGTTGTTGCCATAGCGCTGTGCCAGCGTGGCCACCTGCGCACTTAATGTCGCTTCCTGCTCACGCAGCCGGTGCAGCAGGTCCGAATTGAGTATGGTGCTGTCGGCACGACCGCCAGCGCCACCGACCTCCGACACACGCGCCTCACGCGCAGCCAGATCGGCGCGTGCCTGCGCCAGTTGCCCGGTCACGACAGTAAGCTGACGGCCGGTGATGCTTTGGCCATCGGCGCTGTGCACCAGATGGTTACTTTCGCGGAAGGTCTGCAACTTCTGGTCGGCGTTGTGCACGTTCTCAGAAAGTTGTGCCAACTGGCCGTCCAGCCATTTGGCGGCACGCCCGATAACAGCCTGCTTGGCCTGCTTCTGGTCGTTCAGGTACAATGAAAGGTGAGTGGCCAGTATCTGCTGCGCACGAGCCGGATCGCGGGCACTGAAACTGACCAGGACAACAAACGACTTGCCGTCGCTGAAAACGCCCAGGCGCTGTTCATAGGCGCCCACTGCGGCACTCATCCGCTCGGTGGGGGTCAACGGCTTCGGCGCTTCCTTCAGGCCAAACCGTTCATAGATCATGTTGAGCAAGCCACCACTGGACGGCGGCGGCACAAATTCCGGATCCTGGTCGAGGTGCAACTGCTTCACCACGCGACGCGCCAGCTCGTCGCTGTTCAGAACCTGCTGCTCGCTGCGCACATAGTTCAGGTCGCCGGCCTGTGCGCCGGTGTCGGTCACTGCAGGCAAGTCGGTGAAATGCGTGGTCCGGGTGTCGACCATCAGCATCGCCTCCGAGCGGTAGCTCGGCTGTAGCGACATGATTATGGCGATTGCGCCGGCCATCACGGCAATGAACATCAGAACGAAGATGAACTTCCGGCGCCATATGGCGCCCAGCACCATGCCAATACCAGCACTCGGCGCCGGTTCCGAAACCGCAAAACTGGCATCGCGCGTGTCAGTCAAAGGCATCATCTCATGGGCGGGCATAATCGCGGTGTCTGGCATCAGGTCACACTGTTCTATCGGTGAGGGAGAAGCTGCAACCTACAGGAACGGTTGCCGAGGCGCAGGCGATGGCATGTTTCTAACAGCACTTGCCCAATCCGGCGATAAAGTGAGCGTGACAACGGCAAAAGTTTTTTGCAGTGCAGCATTGCAGCACGTTACAGTCATCGCAGTTCTGCGGGAGTGCCGGTGCCAACACGCCATCCAAGCGGCCACATCAAGACTTTGTGGGTTGCCACATGTCCCGCCAAAGGGTTGTTCACAGCATGACCAAGCCAATCTTGTTAACCGTAAACCGCGTGGGCTTCCTGGGCGGCGTCGAGCGCATCATCGTCAATAGCTGCGTGGCGGCCGCCAACGCCGGGTTTCGCCCGGTCATCGCCTGCCCACCCGGCGGCGAGTTGGCGCATACGGCGCAAGCTGCCGGCATCGAGGTGGCCAGCCTGCGCCTCGACCGTGGGCAGGCCACCACGTCTCCGTTGCAGTTGTATCGGCTTGCAGGCTCGGTTTATCGTGGCCGCGGCGAAGTCCTGGCCCTGGCGCGTGAGCTTCACGCCAACCTGATCCATGTCCACCATCCCATGAGCGCGATCCAGGCCGGCAGCGCCGCCCATGCGACGGGAGTGCCGGTGTTGCTGCATGCCCATGAGACGCTGCCTATCGGCGCGCTCTACCGGCTGGCAATGCGCCAGATACGCAGTCTGCCCCAGCTCTGCCTTGGTGTGTCGAAGGCATCCTGTGACATGCTATGCGACGCCGGCATGCCGGCGGACCGCGTTCGGCTGTTGTACAACGCCGTCGACGCGCGTTTCTTCGAGGCGGTGGCGCCGGCGGCCGACTTCGCCGATGCTGGTGGCGCCGCCAGCGGGCCGCATATCGGCCTGTTCGGTGTCTTGGAGCCGCGCAAGGGGCATGAGGGCTTCCTGGCCGCGGCGCGGCAGGTGCTGGCGCGGCATCCGGCCACGACCTTCTGGATCGTGGGTGGGCAAAGTTTTGCCGACAACGCCGCCTATGTGGCGAACCTGCGCCGGTTGGCGGAGGCTGCCGGCCTTGCAGGCCACGTCCGCTTCACCGGGTTTCGCGCCGACGTGCCGAACCTGATGGCCGGGATGGATGTGGTCGTGCTGGCTTCGACCGGATTTGAGTCGCTGCCGACGGTGCTGATCGAGGCTTGCGCGCTGGGCCGTGCCGTGGTGGCAACCGATATTGGCGGCGTGCGCGAGATCGTCGCCGACGGCAGGACCGGGCTGGTGGTATCGCCCCGCGACGATGCCGGCCTGGCGGCGGCAATCCTGCGGGCGTTGTCGCCCGAGGGCGCGGTGATGGCGGCGGCGGCGCGCGAGAGTGCGCGCAGGCGGTTCGGCCCGGCCCGGTTCGCACATGAGTTGGTCCAACATTATGAAACCCTGCTGAGGCACTCCGTGATGAAGCGCGCCGCATGAAAGTCGCCCTCGCTCACGACTACCTGAACCAGTACGGCGGCGCGGAACGTGTGCTGGACGAGATGAAGGCGATCTGGCCGGAAGCGCCGGTATATACCTCCATTTACGATCCGGCGCGCATGCCGGCCCGTTACCGCGAGTGGGACATTCGCACGTCCTGGCTGAACCGCCTTCCCTATGCCAAGCGCAAGCACCAGGCGTTGCTGCCGTTGTTGCCGCAGGCGTTCGAGTCATTCGATTTTTCCGGCTTCGACGTGGTGGTGAGCAGCTCGAGCGGCCTCGTCCATGGCATCCTGCCGCCGCCCGGCGTCACGCATGTGTGCTACTGCCACTCACCGCCCCGCTTCCTGTGGGACTACCACGCCTATGCCGAACGCGAGGCGCTGGGTGGGCTGGCGCGTGCCTTTCTCGGCCCACAACTGCAAAAGCTGCGCGTGTGGGACCGGGTCAGCGCGGACCGGACAGATGTCTGGATCACCACCAGCCGGGTCATGCAGACCCGCATCAAACAAGTCTATGACAAGGCCAGCGTGATTCTGCCGTGCCCCGTCGAGGTCGGGCGGTTTGAGGTCGGCGCCGGCCCAGGCACGCATTACCTGATGCTCATGCGCCTGGTCGGCTGGAAGCGCCCAGACATCGTGGTCGACGCCTGCACCCAACTCGGCTTGCCGTTGGTGGTCGCCGGCGATGGACGGGAGTTGGCCGCGCTGAAGCGTCGCGCCGGTCCGACCATCCGCTTCGTCGGTCGCGTCGACGATGCGCAGATGAAGGGCTTGTACCGCGACTGCAAGGCGTTGATCCTTCCCAGCGAGGAGGATTTCGGCATCACGCCGCTGGAGGCGATGTCGGCCGGGCGTCCGGTCATTGCCTATGGCCGTGGCGGCGTGCTGGACACCGTGCGTCCAGGCGTCACCGGCGCGTTCTTCGCCGAGCAGACGAGCGAGGCGGTGATGGGAGCATTGACGTCATTCGACGAGGATGCATTTGATCCGACCGTCATCCGGCGTCATGCCGACCAGTTCGACCGAGTACATTTCCGGGCGCGGCTCAGCGCATTGGTGGAGAACGCGATGCGCCTTGGCAGTCCCGAGCGGGTTCCGTTGTTCCATCCGCCGCTGACGCCGGAACCCGTAAGCCTTCCGGCTTTCGCCTGATGGACATCATGGATCACTCGCGCCGCACGCCGGCACCGGGCTGTGTGCTTCTCATGTGGGAGCAGTTCGGAGCCTATCACCTGGACCGCCTCGCGGCGATGGCGCGCGCCTTCGAGGGCCAACTCGACGTGGTCGGCCTGGAAGTCGCCTCGCGCAGTTCGACCTATGCGTGGGACCCGATCGAGGACCCGCAACCGTTCATTCGCCAGACGCTGTTCCCCGACACGGTGGCGGAGACGCTACCGTGGTGGCGCAAGTTCAGCGCCGCGTTCCGCGCCATCCGCGCGGCCAAACCTCGCGCCGTGTTCCTGTGCAACCAGGAACAGCCGGAGATACTGCTGTTGCTGCCATTGCTGCGTCTGCTCGGCATCCCGGCCTTCGCCATGCTGGACGCCAAGTTCGACGACACGCCAAGGCGTGTGATGAAGGAGATTTGGAAACAGGTGGTGTTCCGCCTATACCGGGGCGGTCTGGTGGCGGGCAGCCGGCACGCGGACTACTACCGTTTCCTGGGCATGCCGCAGAATTGGTCGCGGCCAGGCTATGATACGGTCTCGGTCGCGCGCATTCGGGCCGCCGCCGGTCTTGCCCCGGCACCGCGTGGCGTGGCACACGGCGAGCGTGACTTTGTCGTGGTGGCGCGGTTCGTTCCCAAGAAGAACATCTTTCTGGCAATCCGAGCGTTCGCGCATTTTCGCAAGATGCCTTCGGCGCATGACCGCCGGCTGGTGCTGTGCGGCTCGGGCGCGTTGGAGCCGCAGCTTCGCGCGCTGGTAGCTGAACTGGGTGTCGTAAGCCATGTCGACTTCACCGGCTTTTTGATGCCTGACAGCATCTGCCAGCAGCTTGCCCGCAGCTTGGCGCTGATCCTCCCCAGCGTGGAGGAGCAGTGGGGCTTGGTGGTCAACGAGGCGGTTGCCCTCGGCTTGCCGGTGCTGTGCTCCGATAACGTGGGCGCGCGCGACACGCTGGTGCGCGTCGGAGTCAACGGCTTTGTGTTCGAGCCTGATAATGACGTTGGCCTCGCGAGACTGATGCACCTTTTGTCGGAAGACGAGCAACTGTGGCGAGACTTCGCCGAGGGCAGCCTGCGCTTGGCGCCGGCTGGCGATGTGGCCGAGTTCGTGCGCGGTGTGGGCGACCTGATCCGCCTGCCGGCGATGTATCACAGTCGCGAAATCACGCGAGCGCCACAGTTCGCGTGATGACAGGAACGGCCAGCCGATGACGAGGCAGTATCTGGTTACAGGAGGCGCCGGCTTCGTCGGCAGTCACCTGGTGGCGGCGTTGGTTCGGCAGGGAGCCGAATGCACCGTGCTCGACAATCTGTCGATGGGCCATCGACAAGCTGTGCCTGACGGTGTTCGGCTGGTGGTCGGCGAAGTCGACGATACGGCGCTGCTCGACGACACGCTTGCGGGCCGGCATTGGGACGGCGCATTCCATTTCGCCGCGCTGTCGCTGGTAGGCGACAGCATGCGGCGGCCGTACGAATACCTTCGCCGCAACGTCGATGCCGGGCTCTCGCTGATTGAGGCCTGCGTTAAACACAAGGTTGGTGGCCTCGTGGTATCGTCGACCGCCGCTTTGTTCGCGGTCGCCGGAGACGGCCTGATTGATGAGACTACCCCAATTGATCCGGGCTCGCCCTATGGCGAGAGCAAGTGGATGCTGGAGCGGGCGTTGCTGTGGGCTGGCCGTATCCACGGGTTGCGCAGTTCGGCATTGCGCTACTT
>JAYTQW010000037.1:0-3580 GCA_043746535.1 Rhodospirillales bacterium | reverse complement strand
GCACGGCGCGCAGCCCGATCGCGTGGCAGCGCCCCATGAAGCCGGCGCCGATCAGGCCGATGCCGATGCTGCGGGCCATGACGCCGGTCAACCCATGGTCGGCATGGTGAACTCGGCGCCGGCGCGGATGCCGGTCGGCCAGCGCGAGGTCACTGTTTTCAGCTTGGTGTAGAAGCGCACGCCCTCGCGGCCGTGCATATGGTGGTCACCGAACAGGCTGCGCTTCCAGCCGCCGAAGCTGTGGAATGCCATCGGCACGGGTATCGGCACGTTGATGCCGACCATGCCGGCCTGCACGCCGTGCATGAACGCCCGCGCCGCGTCGCCGTCGCGGGTGAAGATCGCGGTGCCGTTGCCGTACTCATGGTCGTTGACCAGCCTCAGCGCGGTCGCGAAGTCGGGCGAGCGGACCACGGTCAATACCGGCCCAAAAATCTCCTCGCGGTAGATCGACATGCCGGCGGTCACGTCGTCGAACAGCGTGCCGCCAATGAAGAAGCCATCCTCGTAGCCTTGCAGTTTCAGGTCGCGGCCATCGACCACCAGCTTGGCGCCCTCGGCCACGCCAGCGTCGATGTAGCCGCGCACGCGGTCCAGGTGCGCGCGGGTGACCAGCGGTCCCATTTCGGCTTCGCGGTCCGTGCCGACACCGACTTTCAGCGCACGCACCTTCGGCGCCAGCCGCTCGATCAGCTTGTCGCCGACATCGCCGACTGCGACGGCCACCGATATCGCCATGCAACGCTCGCCGGCGGAGCCGTAGGCGGCACCCATCAGCGCGTCGGTGGTCATGTCGAGATCGGCGTCCGGCATGATGACGGCGTGGTTCTTGGCCCCGCCCAGCGCCTGCACCCGCTTTCCGTGCGCGGTGCCGGTGCGGTAGATGTACTCGGCGATCGGCGTCGAGCCGACGAAGCTGATCGCGGCGACATGGGGATGTTCCAGCAGCGCGTCGACCGCCTCCTTGTCGCCATGCACGACGTTGAACACGCCGTCCGGAAGGCCAGCCTGCTTCAGCAGCTCGGCCAGCAGCAGCGAGGCCGAGGGATCGCGCTCCGAGGGCTTCAGGACGAAGCAGTTGCCGGTCGCCAGCGCCACCGGCAGCATCCACAGCGGCACCATGGCCGGAAAGTTGAACGGGGTGATGCCGGCCACCACGCCGAGCGGCTGGCGCAGGGAGAAGCTGTCGACGCCACGCCCGACCTGGTCGCTGAACTCGCCTTTCAGCAACTCCGGGATTCCGGTGGCGAACTCCACCACCTCGATGCCGCGCGTGACCTCGCCGCGCGCGTCGCTGACCACCTTGCCATGTTCGGCGCTGATGATGCGCGCCAGATCGTCGGCGTGCTGTTCGAGCAGGTCGCGGAAGCGGAACATGACGCGCGCACGGGTCAGCGGCGTGGTGGCGGCCCAGGCCGGGAAGGCCGCGTGGGCGCTGGCCACCGCCGTGTCCACATCGGCGCGCGAGGCGAGGCGGACGCTGCGCGCCACCTGCCCGGTGGCCGGGTTGAACACGTCGGCGGCGCGGCTGCCTTGGCCGGAGGTGCGGACGCCACCGATGAAGTGTTGCACGATGTCGTCCAGGGCGCTGTCGAGCGGCATGAGTTTGGTTCCCGTCACCAGGTCAGGAAGGCGTGGTCCGGCGCCATGGAGAACTTCCATGCGCGCACCGGGCCAGCCATCACGTTGAGATAATAGAGATCGAAGCCATGTGGCGCTCCGACCGGATGGTAGCCCTTCGGCACCAGCACCACGTCGCCATCGGACACCGCCATGGTTTCGTCGAGCGATCCGTCATCGGTGTACACGCGCTGCACCGCAAAGCCGCTGCCGCGCGCGAGGCGATGGTAGTACGTCTCCTCCAGATAGGTCTCGCGCGGGAAGTCGTCGGTGTCGTGCTTGTGCGGCGGGTAGCTGGACCAGTGGCCGCCCGGCGTGATCACCTCCACCACCAGCAGGCTCTCGGCCGTGCCAGTGTCCGGCAGGATGTTGCGGACATGGCGGGTGTTGGTGCCGGTGCCGCGCGTCTCGGCGCCGACCTCGCCCGGCGCGATCACGCGCGGCGGCAGCGTGCCCTGGGCGGGGGCCGCGCAGACGCCGATTTCGACTGCGGTTTCGGCGACCAGCGTCCACTCGCTCCGCGCCGGCACATAGACCGACCATGGCGCGCCCGCGAACGGGTCCATGCGCTCGCCGATGACGCCGCAGTCTAGCCCGCCGGCCCGCACGCGGGCGCGTCCGGACACCAGCACCAGGCAAACCTCGGTGCCCCCGGTGGCGCGCGAGAGGGTTTGTCCCACCGTCAGCTTGAACAGCTCGAAACCGACATACGACCAGCCGGCGCTCTCCGGCGTGACATGATGCACCCTGCCGTCCGCATCGGGCGCGGAGGGGTGCCGCAGCAGGCGGCTCATCGCAGCCCGGTCTCGGCCAGCACGCGGGTCAGCGCGGCGTAGCCCTTGGTTGCGTATTCCTTGGGATTAGCCTTGGCCGGGTCCTGCTCCGCCTCGATCACCACCCAGCCGGAATAGCCGGGCAGCGCCGCGAACACCGAGCTGAAATCGACCATGCCGTCGCCGGGCACGGTGTACACGCCGGCCAGCACGCTGTCGAGAAAGCTCCAGTCGCCAGCATCAGCCTGCGCGCGCACGTCGGCGCGCACGTCCTTGGTGTGGACGTGGCCGATGCGGTCTCGGTACTGCCGCGCCAGCGCCGCCGGGTCGGCGCCGCCCCAGGTCGCGTGGCCGGTGTCGAGCAGCAGATGCACCGACGGCCCGCTCAGCGCCATCAGCGTGTGAATATCCGAGGCGCTCTGTACCGCCGTGCCCATATGGTGGTGATAAACCAGCCGCACGCCCTCGGCGAGCGTCGCGTCCGCCAACTCGGTCATGCGCGAGGCGAGGCGCGCCCATTCCGGCTCGGTCAGCTTCGGCCGCCGCGACAGCGGCTGTGTGCAATCGCCATGGATGGCGTTGGACGTTTCGGCAAACACCAGCACGGTGCAACCCATTGCCTTCAGCAGATCGAGATGCGGGCGCAGCGCCGTCATCTCCGCCGCCGCGTCGCGCAACAGCAACTCCGACGAGTACCAGCCGGACACGCAGGCCAGGCCATAGGGGGCCAGCGCCGCTCGCAACGCCTGTGGCTGGCGCGGGAACTTGTGGCCCAGCTCCATGCCCTCGAAGCCCACGTCTCGCGCTTCGGCAAGGCAGGTCTCCAGCGGCGTGTCGCCGCCCAGCTCCTGCATGTCGTCGTTGGACCACCCGATTGGGTTGGCGCCGATGCGGATCGCCATTCTGCCGCTCCTCCCTCAGTCTATTCGGATTCGAGCTGGGCGGCGACATAGCGTTCGCGCGCCGCCCGCACGCCTGGCCGCACCGAGACCTCCGGCACCGCCACGTCCCACCAGTGGCCGCCGGCATCGGTGACCGGCACCGGGTCGGTGTCTATCACCACCACATACGTTCGGGCACTGGCCCGCGCCCGCGCCAGCGCGCCGTCAAGATCGGCGAGGCTTGCGACCTTTTCGCTGGTGGCGCCCAGGCTGGCCGCATGGGCGGCGAAGTCGATATTCGGCAGC
>JAYTQW010000036.1:0-26738 GCA_043746535.1 Rhodospirillales bacterium | reverse complement strand
GCCGGCTCGAAGCCGTACTGGGCAGGGCCGATGAAGCTGGTGCTGTGCGCGTCCAGGCAGCCGGCCAGCCCGGCCAGGGCGGCGGAGGCGCACAGCACCGCCAGCCGGGTGCGGGCGACATCGACGCCGATCACCTGTGCCGCCACCTCATCGCCGCGCAGCGCCTCCATCGCGCGGCCGATCCCGCTGCGCCCGATCCGCCACAGCACGAACAGCGCCGCCGCCAGCAGGCCGTAGATCAGGCCCGGCCCGGCCGCCTCCGGAATGCCGGACAGGCCCATCGCGCCGCCGGTGATGTCGAGGTTGACCCACACCGCGCGCAGCACCTCGCCCAGGCCGATGGTGGCGATGGCCAGGTACACGCCGGACAGCCGCAATGTCGGCCCGCCCACCAGCAGCGCGAACGCCACGGGGGCGGCGCACGACGCCGGCAGCACCAGCCAGAACGGCCAGCCGAGTTGCAGGCTCATCAGCGCCGAGGAGTAGGCGCCCAGCCCCATGAACGCCGCCTGTCCGAGCGAGAGCAGGCCGGCGGCCAGCACCACGTACATGGACAGCGCCAGCAGGGCGTTGATGCCGACCGAGTCTATCAGCGTGCCATAGGTGAACAGGACATCGTCGAACATGTCAGGCCCGCCGCACGGTCGCGCGCCCGAACAGCCCGGTCGGGCGGGTCCACAGCACCAGCACCATCAGCGCGAAGCCGGCCGCGTCCTTCGCGTCGGAGGAGACGTAGCCGGCGGTCAGCGCCTCCACCACGCCCAGCGCCAGCCCGGCCAGCACCGCGCCGCCGATGTCGCCGAGCCCCCCTACCAGCACCACGACGAAGCCGCGCAGCATCATCGCCTCGCCCATGTACGGCTGGATGGCGTTGAACGCGAAGCCGATCAGCACCCCCGCCGCTCCGGCCAGCGTGCCGGAGATGAACGACACCAGCAAAGCCAGCCGCCCGGTGTCGATGCCCATCAGCGCCGCCGCCTCCGGCTGTTCCGCCATGGCGCGGATCGCCAGCCCCAGCCGGGTCGCGCGCAGCAGCGCCCACAGGCAGCCCACCAGCACCGCCGTCACCGCCAGGATGGCGATCTGCGCCGAGGTGATGCGCAGGCCGGCGACCACGAACGCGCCGCCCGCCGACAACGCGGGCGGCAGCCGGCGGATGTCGGAGCCGAGCCACGCGGTCGCCCCCGCGTACAGCGCCAGCACCGCGCCCAACGTGACCATCAGCGAGGCCAGCTCCGGCGCCCGCGCCCGGCGCAGCCGCGTCAGCAGCAGCCAGTCCAGCCCGCTCGCCGCCAGCCCGGTCGCCACCGCCGCCACCGGCAGCGCGGCCCACAGGCCGAGTCCGAGCCGCGTGGTCAGCGCCCAGGCGGCGAACGCGCCGGCGGAGACGTAGAAGCCGTAGGTCAGGTTCACCACCCGCAGCACGCCGAACATCAGCGTGAAGCCGAGCGCGAACAGGGCGTAGGTGGCGCCCTGGATCAGCCCGTTCAGCAGTTGCTGCGCCAGCACGTCAGGCGGTCGTCAGGGCAGCACGCGGAACTGCCCGTCGCGCATCTCCAGCACCACCACGCCCGCCGCCGAGGCCGGGTCGCGGTGCTCGTTGAACGCCAGCGGGCCGGTGACGCCGACCCGGTCGGTGTGGGTCAGCGCCTCGCGCACCTTGGCCGGATCGTCGATGCCGGCGCGGCCGATGGCGTCGGCGACCACGAACATGGTGTCGTATGCCTGCGCCGCGAACTGGTCCGGCGCATGGCCGTTCGCGCGGGTGAACGCGGCGACGAAGGCGACGTTGGCGGCGTCGGGCTTGGCCAGCGACCACGGGCTGCCGACGATCAGGCCGTCCGCGGCGGCACCCGCGATCTCACCAAGTTTCGGGCTGTTGGCGCCGTTGCCGCCGATGAACAGCGTCCCCTTCCCGAAACCGAGTTGCCGCGCCTGCAACAGCACGCCGGAGGTCGGCTCGACCAACGCCGCGATGCCGACGGCGTCCGGCTTCAGCGCCTGGATCTTGGTCAGTTGCGCGGAGAAGTCCTGGTCCTTGCTGCCGAAACTCTCGGTGGCGACGACGGTCAGCCCGACCTGTGCGGCGGCGGCGCGCATGGTCTCGAAGCTGGATTTGCTGAACGCGTCGTCGTTGGCATACAGCAGCGCCAAGGTCTTGACGCCGCGCGCCTGCGCCCGCCGCAGCGTCACCGGCACCACCTCGCTCTCCGGCAGCGAGGTGCGGAAGATGTTGGGGCCGATGTCGGTGATGCCCTTCGCGGTGGTCGAGGTGCCGATGGTCGGCACGCCGCGCGCGTTGGTCACCGGGCCGACCGCGAACATCTCGTTGCTGAGCGTCGGTCCGATGATCGCCACCACATGGTCGCGCCCGATCAGCCGGCGGGCGGCGTTGATGGCCTGGTCCTTGGCGCCGGCGGAGTCCTCGACGGTGAGGGCGAGCTTGCGTCCGCCCAGCACGCCCTTTTGGTTGATCTCGCCCAGCGCCAGTTCCAGCCCGGCCTTGATCGAGGTGCCATAGGCGGCGTTCGGGCCGCTGAGGATCTCGATGGCGCCGACCTGCACCGGCTGTGCGAAGGCGGGTGCGGCGAGCAGCGACAGCACGGCGGCAACGACCAAGGCTTTCATGGCGGCATCCTCCCGAACGAGCCGTCATCGCCCAGCGCCCGCCCGCCCGCAAGCCCTTGGCACTGCCGCGGCCGCTCGGTAGCCTGCGGTAATGACCCGACGCCTGCGCATCGCCACCTGGAACATCAACTCGTTGCGGCTGCGCCTGCCGCTGCTGGCGCGGCTGGTCGCCGACCTCGACCCGGACGTGATCTGCTTGCAGGAGACCAAGGTGCCGGACGAGCTGTTCCCCGCCGCCGGGCTGGTGGCGCTCGGCTACCCGTACGTCGCGTTCAAGGGCATGAAGGGCTACAACGGCGTCGCCATCATGTCGCGCGTGCCGCTGGGGCCGGTGGCCGAAGCGCCGGACTGGTGCGCGCGGGGCGACAGCCGCCACGTGTCGGTTGCGCTGCAACTGCCGTCCGGGCCGCTGGTGCTGCACGACTTCTACGTGCCGGCGGGCGGGGACGTGGCCGACCGCGAGGCGAACGTGAAGTTCGCGCACAAGCTGGATTTCGTGGCCGAGGCGACGGCGTGGTTCGCGCTGGCGGCGCCGTTCCAGCGCACCGCCCTGGTCGGCGACCTCAACATAGCGCCGCTGGAGCACGATGTCTGGAGCCATAAGCAGTTGGCCGGCATCGTCAGCCACACCCCGGCCGAGGTCGCGGGGCTGACGGCCTGGATGGCGGCGGGTTTCACCGACGCGCTGCGCCATTTCGTGCCGCATGACGAGAAGCTGTACACATGGTGGTCGTACCGCAACCGCGACTGGCGCGCGTCCAACCGAGGCCGCCGGCTCGACCATGTGTGGGTGTCGCCCGACCTGATGCCCGCACTCCGCCGCCACACCGTCCTGACCCATGCGCGCGACTGGCCGCAGGCCTCGGACCATGTGCCCGTCTGCGTCGAACTGGAGGTCTGAGCCATGCCGCGCATCCTGTGCTACGGCGACAGCAACACCTGGGGCTTCGTGCCGGAGCCGCAGCCGCCAGCGCCGCGCCACCCGCCCGAAAGCCGCTGGCCGCGCGTCATGCAGGCCCTGCTCGGCGCTGCGTGGGAGGTGATCGAGGAGGGGCTGAACGGCCGCACCACCGATGCCGCCGACCCGACCCATCCGGAGATCACCGGCGCCGGGCTGGACGGCGCCGCCTACCTGCCGGCCTGCCTCGCCAGCCACCTGCCGCTCGACCTGGTCGTCATCATGCTGGGCAGCAACGACCTGAAGGCGATGTACGCGCGCTCGCCGCTGCGCATCGCCCTCGGCGCCGGGCGGCTGGTCGACATCGTGCAAACCATCGGCGCCGGAGTCGGCACGCCATACACGGCCAGCCCCGCCGTGCTGCTGGTCTGCCCACCGCCACTGGGCGCCATGGCGCATTTTTCCGAAATGTTCGCGGGCGGCCACGCCCGCGCACTGGCGCTCCCCGCCGCCTACGCCGCCATCGCACAGGCGGCGGGGGCGGGCTTCCTGGACGCAGGCCGCGTGATCGGCAGCGACGGCGCGGACGGCCTGCACCTCACGGCGACGGCGCAACGGACACTCGGCCGGGCAGTGGCGGATGCGGTGCGGGCGCGGTGGCCCGAGATGGGCTGACCGCTCGCGGTAGTTCAACAAGGGCAGGCAAGCGGTTCTTTTTTGCAAAAAAGAACCAAAAAACTCTGACTGATTAGGCGCGTGTGCCGTTCGTGCGGCGGCGGGATACGTTTTGAAATCGTAACGTTATAGGCGTGCGTAGGCCCGCTCACGCCAGGGCCGTGTCGAAGGCGGGCACGCGGGGTCGCGCGCGACGCCTGGGCGGTGGCCGCGAGGGCGTTGGCGGTTGTGGTTCCGGTGCCGGCGGCGCTGCCGCGCGCGCCTGCGGAGCAGGCAGCGCCAGAGCGGGCGATGGCAGTGGGTTGGGTGATGGTGGGTTGGGCGGCGGGTCCGGTCGCTGGAACAGCGCCGGCGGGAAGCCCGGCCCGGCCTCGATGCCCAGCATGCGGCACAGCGGGCGCAGGATGCGCCCCGCCCCCGGTGCCGTCGCCAGCAAGGCCGCAAGCTCGGGGTTCCCCAGCAGGTGGCACAGCTGACTGCGCAGCGGCAGGATGCTGGGGGCCAGGCGGGCCAGCCAGGCAAAGCCTTGCGGCAGGCCAGGGGGCCGCAGGCGTGGCGTCTCGGGTGCGGCACGAACCCTGCTCGTAGCTCGTGCCACCACCCCCTTGCCGGCCTGCACCCGTGCCACCAATGCTGTGAAGCGGCCAGCGAGGCGGTTCAGGTAGGGCCACACCAGCCAGGCCACGGCCACCGTGGCGCGGTCGCGCGCCGCGTGGGCGGCGATGGCCGCGCGCAGCGCCTGGACGATCAGCGTCAGGCGCTGCGACAGGCTTGGACCGGACGAGGAGAGCGGGGGAGACACGAACGAAACAAGAACACATTGCGCAGCCTGTGTCAAGCGGCATCTGCATTGGGTAGTGGGTCAGTTTGAATTCCGCTTTCAATCCCATGTACGCCGTAGCGCAGCATTCCAGATGATCCCAGAAGCGGATGCGCGCTGCCGTTCGATGAGGACGGCTTTGCGCCCATCCTAGTCGTCCGGGGTAGCCGCGCTGTCTCCCAAAAGTGGCCGTGATCGTCGTTCGACAACGCCAAACTTGGGGTTGCTGGCGAGCGGGCATCTGGTCGACACGTCCAAAACAGACCCGGTTGGCCGACCGCCACTGAATGACGCGACCTGAGGTGACCCACAGACATGTTCTTTCGCCCGGTCCAGAATGAGGCTAGGGAGGGAACACATTTGGGTAGGAGCCAATGCCGTTTACGATCGATATGCCAGGTTCCGCTCGCAGGCACCTGGAAGCAGCAGAAGCGCTGCCGGAAGTTCGCTTTGACATCGCTGGCTACCTTTACGGGCTTGCGGCCGAATGTGCTGTGAAGGCAATGCTGCTTGAACTAGGACTGAGACCTCGCACTCAAGATCAGTGCAGGGAGGATCCGTTTTACCAACACTTCCCGGCGCTGTTGATCAGTTCGCGCGACGCGGCGTCGGGCCGTCGAAGCGGCTCGCTTAATCGAGTGCTTTCACGCTCAGACTTCATGGCAGGCTGGAGCATAGAAATGCGGTATGCGGCCACTGGAGAGATTTCAGTTGCTTCTGTTAAACGTTGGGCTGCGCATGCGAAGCAATCTGTTGGATCAATCGGAACGTAATGTGAAAATTTATTTCGATAACAGCTTGCCTAAGATGGCAGAGATCGTTATCCGCGAACTTGGGCTAGAAGTATTGGCCGGTGGAACGGCTCTTCGAGATACCTCTGGACGCCTATGTTTCTATGCCTCGATCGAATTAGGTGATGAGCAGCGAGTTCTCCTAACTGCGGCACTGACCCAAGAGCTGGGCGAATATGCTCGGAAGGACCGCGTCATTGCCGGCGTGGGAGAATTTGGAGTTAAGGACGCACTAAACAGCTCCGACGCCAGAGTCGTAGAATTGGATAGCACTTCAGTTCGTCTTATTGATCGTAGATTGGTAGGTGCAGACTGGTTGCGCGCGCCGGTAGCAAGAACTGCGGGTGCACCACGTTTTGTCTTCGCGAGCCTCAAGGGTGGTGTTGGCCGCTCAACAGCTCTATCAGTAGTCGCAGCTCATGCCGCAGCCCGTGGACGCCGGGTGCTTGTTGTTGATCTTGATCTGGAAGCGCCTGGGCTTGGTGCAATGCTTCTCGACCGTGAGACCACGCCACAATTTGGTATAATTGATGCTCTTGTCGAGCGAGCGCTGGCTCCTCTCGACCCTGCTTTTCTAGCTGACCTCGTAAGTGCTTCAACATTAACTAATCGGGGGCGGATCGACGTTGTTCCAGCATTTGGGGCCAGATCCCTTGCGAATCCCGCAGATATCTTAGCCAAAATTGGACGCGCTTATGGAGAGGTTATTCATGAAGATGGCTCTATTGAAACGATGCTTGACCAAATTTCCGCAATCATTCAAGCCGTCGAGGAAAGTAATCGGTATGATCTCGTCTTGGTGGATGCGCGAGCGGGTCTTCATGAAACTGCTGCTGCAGCTTTGCTTGGCCTCGGTGCTGAAATCCTGTGTTTTGGGATTGATGAGCCGCAGACGTTCCACGGCTATCGTGCGCTGTTCAGCCACATGAACCGGTATGCAAAGAGCAAGGCTGCGGAGAACGACTGGTTCGCGCGCATAAGCTTGGTTCAGGCCAAGGCTCCTTTGGATGCAGCATTAAGGTCTGATTTTGCGCGTAGATGTCAGCAGATGCTCAGCGAATCGGATCGCGCTAGTGACGGCAACGGGAGAAACGAAGTGCCTTTGCCAGACGGGTTCAGCGATGTGGCTTGGGATGAAACGGTTAGCGATGCCGAACTAGGCTTGACCGACATTACCGCCGCTGTAGAGGTGCTGGCCGTAACGTATGATAATACCTTCGCCAACTTTGCCCCCTTGAGAGTTCGAGATCAGATCTCTGAAGCGGCCTACATGTTAACTTATGGCGCGTTACTCAAATATATAGATCAAGGATTGATCAGAGCAGAAGTGATCCCGCGCTGATGCTCGAAAACACTAATAAGGAGCTTAGGGGGCTGATCGCCGTGATCCCTAGTGACGTTTCCAATGATGCAGTTGGAGCGCGCGCGCCGAGGATCGAAGACATGTTTACGCCAGAAGCGCATGCCGCAGCGCTCGATCCCGGAAGTCCGATTGTTGTAGGCTCGCGTGGAGCGGGAAAAAGCTTTTGGTCTGGAGTCTTAGGAAACGAGGAGACAAAGCAAGCGGCCGCTCTAGCCTATCCACGCCTTCGTCTAGATAATGTTTCCGTACAGTTTGGCTATACCGGAGTGCCTGGTGGCAAGGGACTTGGACGGGATGTCATTGATCAATTGCATGCTGGTTCGACCGCAGAGTTAGCTAAGACATTCTGGTGGGCTACAATTTTGAGAGCAACTCACTTTCATATTAGCTCTTCTTCCCCAAAATTCGCCGAGTTAATGCGTGTCAGTAGTGACTGGGAGGAGCGAGGCGAATTCCTTGACAAAACTAATCGTGATCTTGAGATCTCAGGTCGCAAATTACTTGTGGTATATGATGCGCTCGATACGATTTCTGTGAGTTGGGCAGGACGTAGGCTTCTGACGGAAGCTCTTCTTGAGGTAGTTTGGTCATTGCGCGGTTATCCGCATATCAGTCCGAAGCTCTTTTTAAGACCGGATCAGATCGACGACGGAAGCCTTCGCTTTGTTGAGATTCCAAAGCTTCGTGCCGGCGCTATTCGATTAGCTTGGAGTAGCATCGACCTTTATGGCCTCTTCTTCGCACGTCTCGGACTCTCACAGGAGGCTCGCGGCAAAGATGCCGTTAGTGCTCTCCTGAAACGGATAAACGTCGAGCGCCCATCGCGTGAACAAGTGTTGACCAGAAGCTGGAGCCCCACCTGGAGCGAGGATGCTCAACGTCTTCTGATGGAGCAGCTTGCCGGTTCATTTATGGCTTCTGGCGCTTACGGCTATAAGAAGGGTCGAACATACGATTGGCCCCTTTCGCATCTTGCAGATGCTCACGATGAGGTCACGCCGCGGAGTTTTCTAGGCTTGCTGATCGGTGCCGCCAAAATGCCTGGCCAAGGTGAGACTCTTGTAATTACACCCGAAGGGATACGACACGGGCTGCGTGCTGCTTCGCAAACCCGAGTAGATCAGTTGCATCAAGAATTTCCTTGGATAAAGGGTGTCCTCGCTCCTCTTGCCGGGTTGCTTTTGCCTCAAGCTCAAAAAGCTGTTTTCGAAGTTTGGAGGGCAGCCCGAACCGCAGAAACTTTGGAGAAGGATGCTGTCCGGAATGGATACCTCTCCCCGATACCCATAAATACCGCTTCCCCGGAAGAAGGCTTGTTGGCTGCACTCGAGGATATTGGAGTAATGTTTAGACGACGAGATGAGCGGGTCGATATGCCAGACCTATATCGTGTGGCCGCACGCCTCTTGAAGAAGGGTGGTACTGCGCCCCTCTGACCCACCACCCTGCACTGGGTGCCGTTCAAGTTCGCCAGAGGAGGAAGGTTTTTTGCTTCTTTTTGCAAAAAGAAGCGCTTCCTTCGCTGTGCATCATCTCCATAGCGGATCGGTGTCAGCGCGGCCCAGTCCTGAACAGTGTCGGGAACCGATGCGGCTGCGAGCGTAGGTATTGCGGCGGCGCGGTCACTTGCGCCTCCAGTATTGCCGCCGCGTGCCATGGCCAGCGTGGGTCGTAGAGGGCGGCGCGGGCGATGGCCACTGCGTCCGCTTCGCCGGTGGCGACGATGGCTTCGGCGTGTTCCGGTTCGGTGATGAGGCCGACGGCGATGGTGGGGAGCCCGGTCTCGGCCTTGATCCGTTCGGCGAACGGCACCTGGTAGCCGGGCGCCGGCGTGATCGCCTGGCGTGGCGACAGGCCGCCGCTGGAGACGTGGATGGCGGCGCAGCCGCGTGCCTTCAGGGCGTGGGCGAAGGCGAGCGTGCCTTCGATGTCCCAGCCGCCCTCGACCCAGTCGGTGGCGGAGACGCGCATCCACACCGGACGCTCCTGCGGGAAGGCCGCGCGCACGGCGTCGAACACCTCCAGCGGGAAGCGCATCCGGTTTTCCAGGCTGCCGCCGTACTCGTCGCCGCGCTGGTTGGACAGTGGCGACAGGAACTCGTGCAGCAGGTAGCCGTGCGCGCCGTGCAGTTCGATGCCTTGCAGGCCGAGCCGCGCCGCGCGCCGGGCGGTGGCCGCGAACGCCTCGCGCACCCGCGCCAGCCCGGCGGCGTCGAGTGCCATCGGCGCGTCGTCGCCCTCGGCATACGGGATGGCGGAGGGCGCCTCCACCCGCCAGCCGTGCGGCTCGCCTGCGCGGATCGCGCGCCCACCCTCCCATGGCACCCGGCACGACGCCTTGCGCCCGGCATGGGCCAACTGGATCGCCAGCGGCATCGGCGACCAGGCACGGATCGCGGCCAGCACGCGCGCCAGGGCCGCCTCGTTGGCGTCGGAATACAGGCCGAGGTCGGCCGGCGTGATGCGCGCCTCGGGCGAGACCGCCGTCGCCTCGATCACCAGCAGCCCGGCGCCGGACAGCGCCAGGTGGCCGAGATGGATCAGGTGCCAGTCGGTGGCCGAGCCGTCCTCCGCCGAATACTGGCACATCGGCGCGATAACGATGCGGTTGTCCATCGCCAGCGAACCGAGTTGCCACGGCTGGAACAGTTGGCTCATGGCGCGGCCTCCCTGGGCGAGCGGGACGAGGCGTAGGCGCGGCAGGCATCGCCGAACGCGGTGAAGATGGCGCGGCTGGTGGGGTCGGTGGCGGCGTGCCACTCGGGGTGGAACTGCACGCCGAGCGCGAAGCCGGACGCGGTGGCCACGCGCACAGCCTCGATGGTGCCGTCCTCGGCCACCGCCTCGACCGTCATGCCGGGGGCCGGACGATCGATCGCCTGGCCGTGCAGGGAGTTCACCAGCACGCTGCCGCAGCCGGCGATCCGTGCAAGGCTGCCGGAGAGTTGCACCTTGTGGGCGAAGGCGAACTGCTCGTCGGGCGTGCCGGGCGGCTCGCGGTGGTCGTGGCGGCCTTCGACGCGATGCACCTGCTGGTGCAGGGTGCCGCCCAGCGCCACGTTCAGCTCCTGGATGCCCCGGCAGATCGCCAGCACCGGCATTCCCCGCCCGATTGCGGCGCGGATCAGCGGCAGCGTGGTGGCGTCGCGGGCCGGGTCGTGCTGGTCCGGTGTCTCCGACTCCGCGACGCCGTACAGCGCCGGCTGCACGTTGCTTTCGCTGCCGGAGACCAGCAGGCCGTCGAGCCGGTCCAGCGCGCCCAGCATCGCCTCGCCCAGCGGCGGCAGCAGCACCGCGATCGCGCCCGCCGCCTGCATCAGGGCATCGGCATAGATGGCCGGGGTGGCGTGGCGCGACAGTCCGCCAAGCTGCCTGGTGCAGGCCGGGATGCCGACGATCGGGGTCATGCGGGAACTCTCATGCCAGGATTTTCATGCAAGCTGGGGAGCCTTCTGCGGGGACGGGGAGGGCGGGACCGTGGCGGTCTTCGGACGGTAGATGTCGGCGATGACCGCGCCCAGCGCGCCGGTCAGCATCAACGCCGCCATCGGCCGCACGGTGCCGTCGTTGAACAGGCCGACGGCGAGGCCGCTGACGGCGCCCAGGCAGAACTGCAACGTGCCCATCAGCGCCGAGGCGCTGCCGGCGTGCTGCGGGTGGCGCTGCATGGCGCCGACCACGGCGTTGGGCATCACGAAGCCCATGCTGCAAAAGGCCACCACGATCGGCAGCCAGACCGCCCACCACTGCCCGAGCCGCAGCCAGGCGACCAGCATCAGCGTCGCGGTCGCGGCAAGATAGACCCGCACCGCGATGCGGATCAGCGGGCCGGGACCGAACCGTGGCAGCAGGCGCGGGCTGACCTGCGAGGCGACGATGTAGGTCGCGGCGCAGCCGCCGAACAACGCCCCGTACGTCCCCGGCCGCAGGTGGAAGATGGTGATAAACACGTCCGGCGAGCCGCCCAGGTAGGCGAACATGCCGAACATCGCGAAGCCGCCCAACGCCACGTGGGTGATGAAGCCGCGCTCCTGCGCGATGGCCGCGTAACGCGAGGCCATGCGCGCCGGGTTGAGGCTGACCCGGCGCTCCGGCGGCAGCGTGTCCGGCATCGCCCACCAGACCAGGGCAGCGCAGACGGCGCCATAGAGTGCTGCGATCCAGAAGATCGCGTGCCAGCCCGCGGCACCCAGGATGATGCCGCCCAGGCTCGGCGCCAGGATCGGCGCGGCGCCCATCACCAGCATCAGCCGGCCCATCAGCCGCGCCGCCGCATAGCCCTCGGTCATGTCGCGCACCATGGCGCGCGGGATCACCATGCTGGCCGAGCCGCCGAACGCCGCCACCGCGCGCATGGCCGATAGCGTGGCGAGGTCGGGCGCCAGCGCGCAGCCGGCCGAGGCCAGGGTGTAGATGGCGATGCCCACGACCAGCGGCCCGCGCCGGCCGAACCGGTCGGACAGGCTGCCCTGCGTGACCTGGCCCACCGCGAGGCCCAGGAACCAAGTCGCCAGCGTGATCTGCGCCGACCCCGGCTGGCCACCGAACGTCGCCTCGATAGCCGGAAACGCCGGCAGGTACATGTCGGTGGAAATCGGCCCCACCGCCGAAAGGAAGCCGAGCAGCGTGGGCAGCCAGCCAGGGAACTTCATCCCCGCAGCATGCGTCCGTGCGACGTTTTTTTGAACGGCAAAACTGCGCGACGCAGTGTTGCGCGATGGGCGGCCAGGGCCAGACAGGGCAGGCGAGGGCGTCGCCCTCGACCCATTGGGGCCGCAGGCCCCAAACCCCATTGCTCAAGTAAAGGATTGCAAAGGCCTAGCCTTTGCTGGGGTCGAGGGGCAAAGCCCTCGCCCTGCCTGCGGCATCCCCCAGGATCGTTAAAGCGGCGGCACCAGCCCGTTCAGCCCGACCAGCACGAACTTCGCCGACAGCGCGCCGGCGCCGCCTGGCCCGGCGTTGACGATCACATGGGCGCCGGGGGTGAGTTGCGCCGCGGTGCCGGGTGCGAAATCGACCACTGGCGCGTCGGGCGGCACCACCACGGTGCGCTCGCCGCCGGGAAACGTCACCGTCATGGTGCGGCCGCTGGTGCCGACCAGTTGGCCGACGGTGCCGTTGGTCATGCTGCTGCCCGCGCCGAGGTCGTACGGGTGGCTGCCGGCGCCGGCGCCGCGCATCGATTCCGGGAACACCTGCACCTCGATCGCCTGCAAGGTGCCGTCCGGCTGGCTGCGGGCGGCGGTGCCGATGAAGCTGCCTGGCTTCACCTGGTCGAGCGTGCCGGCGGTCAGCGCCACGATGGTGGTGTCGGGCGGCAACGCCACCGCGACGGTCTGGCCGGCGTTGGAGGTGACGGTCAGCGTGCCGCCGCCAATCGAGGCGACGCTGCCCCGGATTTTCGTGAGCGGCGCCGCCGGGCCGGCCGGCACCAGCGTCTGGGCGAAGGCGAACTGGCCGCACAGCGCCAGTCCCAAAGTCGCGGCAGCCGTTGTCAGGATTCTCATGGCGATGCCCTCAGGTGTCGGTTGCGGGGCGCAAACTGCCCCGGTCGGCGGCATGGGGCATCTTACGATTGCGTGAGGTCAGTCGTCGTCCTGGGTCCGCCTGACCAGCACCTCGCGCTTGCCGACATGGTTGGCGGCGCCGACGATGCCCTCCTTTTCCATCTGCTCGATCAGCTTGGCGGCGCGGTTGTAGCCGATCTGCAAGTGACGCTGGATGAAGCTGGTGCTGGCCTTGCCCTCGCGGCTGACCACGTCGACCGCCTGGTCGAACAGGGTGCGCTCGGCGTCGGTGGCGTTGCTGAGGCTGGCCGGGCCGCTGGGGCGGCCTTCCTCGTCGGGTGCTTCCGTCACCTCGTCGAGATAGACCGGCTCGCCCTGCGCGCGCAGGAAGGCCACCACGTCCTCCACCTCCTGGTCGGTCACGAACGGGCCGTGCACGCGCCCGATCCGCCCGCCGCCGACCATGTGCAGCATGTCGCCCATCCCCAGCAGGTGCTCGGCGCCCTGTTCGCCCAGGATCGTGCGGCTGTCGAACTTGCTGATGACCTGGAAGCTGATGCGGGTCGGGAAGTTGGCCTTGATGGTGCCGGTGATGACATCGACCGAGGGCCGCTGCGTCGCCATGACGACGTGGATGCCGGCGGCGCGGGCCATCTGCGCCAGCCGCTGCACCGCCGCCTCGATCTCCTTGCCGGCGACCATCATCAGGTCGGCCATCTCGTCGATGATGACCACCAGGAACGGCAACGGCTCCAGCGCCAGCGGCTGGTCCTCGAACACCGGCTTGCCGGTCTCGCTGTCGAAGCCGGTCTGCACGCGCCGCGTCACCACCTCGCCCTTGGCCCGCGCGTCCGCCACGCGCTCGTTGTAGCCGCCGATGTTGCGGACGCTGAGCTGGCTCATCGAGCGGTAGCGCCGCTCCATCTCGCGCACGGTCCATTTCAGGGCGGACACCGCCTTGGCCGGCTCGGTCACGACGGGCGCCATCAAATGCGGGATGCCGTCATAGACCGACAGCTCCAGCATCTTCGGGTCGATCAGGATCAGCCGGCACTGGTCGGGCGACAGGCGGTAGAGCAGCGACAGGATCATGGCGTTGATGCCGACCGACTTGCCCGAGCCGGTGGTGCCGGCGACCAGCAGGTGCGGCATCCGCGCGAGGTCCGCGAACACCGGCTCGCCGCCGATATCCTTGCCCAGGGCGAGCGGCAGGCTGGCCTTGTTGCTGGCCCACTCGTCGGAGCCGAGCAGTTCGGAGAAGAACACCGTCTCGCGCCGCTTGTTCGGCACCTCGATGCCGATGACGTTGCGCCCGCTGACGGTGGCGATGCGCACGGCGGCGACCGACAGGCTGCGCGCCACGTCGTCGGCCAGCCCGATCACGCGGGCGCTGCGGATACCGGGCGCCGGTTCCAGTTCGTACAGCGTCACCACCGGGCCGGGCCGGATGTCGCCGATGCGGCCCTGCACGCCGTAGTCGCCGAGCACCGACTCGAGCAGCCGCGCATTGGCCTGCAACGCCTCCTCCGAAGGCGCGCCGATGTCGCTGCGCGCCGGCGCGGGCTTCAGCAGCGACAGCGGCGGGAAGCGCCATGGACCACCCTCCAGCGGCAGCGTGTCCTGCCGCGCGGCGGCGGCGACCTTGCGGCCAAGCTGGGTCACGCGCGCCAGGATGCGGCCTGGTTCCGGGGCCGCCTGGGGCGCCTCGCGCGTAGTCAGTGCGGGCGTGGCCGGCACATAGGCGACCGGCGTGTCGCGCGAGGGCGTCGGCGGTTCGGCGCGGCGCGGGGCGGTGGCGCCCGGCGCCGGCTGCACCACGCGATGCGTCGCCTCGTTGCCGCGGGTGCCGTTCAGCCAGCCCAGCAGCCGCACGCCGCCGCGTCCGGCGCCCGCCGACATGCGCCCGCCGAATGCCGCTGCGGAGCGGCCGCCGCGCAGGGTCCGCGCGCCGAACAGGCCGGCGGCGGCCCACTCGCGGCGCGACAGGCCGAGCGCCAGGATCGTCAGCAGCCCGCCAAGCAGCCCGCCGAGGCCTGCCACCACGATGCCGCCGGGAACGCCGGCGATGTCGCGGCCGGCCGCCAGCGCCGATCCGCCGACCAGCAGGCCGATCGACCCGCCCGGACCGGCGCCGGCCGGCCAAGGCATCGCGCCCTGGCCGAGCAGGGCGGCCAGCGCGGCCAGGGCGGCGCCCAGCACCGGCAGCGCCAGCAACACCGCTATGGCGCGCAGCAGCACGCTGCCGAGGCCGCGACGCGAGCCGATGCGCCACGCCCAGGCCAGCAACGCAAAGCCTGGCAGGATCGCCGCGACTCCAAACGATTGCAGCAGCACGTCGGCCACCAGGGCGCCGGGACGCCCGATCAGATTGCCGGCGGCACGCGCGGTCGCGGTGTCGTTGGAGGGGTCGGCCGGGTTATAGGTCAGCAGCGCAGCCAGCAACGCCGCCCCGAGCAGCGCCAGCAGGACGCCGCCGCCCTCGGCCAGCCGCCGCCGCAACAGGTCGCGCAAGGCCGGCGAGGCCAGGCGGCGCTCGTCATCGCGCACGTAGCGGGTGGCACTGGCCATTCGGCACTCCTCGTTCGGCAGGCTCTCGCGGCATCGGCCCCAAGCCTAGCCGGGAATGCCGCCGCGACCTAAGCCCGAAGCGGGCGCCGGACACGAAAAGGGCACCCACCGGGTGCCCTTCCGCTGTCACCGTGGCGCGGACGCCTCAGCCGAGCTGTTCGCCGTGCAGGATCACGTCGAGACCCTCGCGCTCCTCCTCCTCGGTCACGCGCAGGCCCATCACCACGTCGATCGCCTTCAACAGGATGAAGCTGACCACGCCGCTCCAGGCCAAGGTGACGCAGACCGCGACCGCCTGCGCCTCGAACTGCGGCAGGCCGCCGACATGGGCGTTGTTGCTGAGCGGCCCGAACGCGAACACGCCGGTCAGCAGGGCGCCGATGATGCCGCCGATGCCATGCACGCCGAAGGTGTCGAGGCTGTCGTCATAGCCCAGCGCGTGCTTCAGGCTGGTCGAGGCCCAGAAGCAGATCACGCCGGCGGCGAAGCCGATGATCAGCGCCGAGCCGGGCAGCACGAAGCCGGATGCCGGGGTGATGGCGACCAGTCCGGCCACGGCGCCCGAGGCGGCGCCCAGCGCGGACGGCTTGCCCTTGGTGATCCACTCGATGAACACCCAGCCGAGGGCGGCCGCCGCCGTCGCCACCTGCGTCACCGTCATCGCCATGCCGGCCAGGGCGCTGGCGCCGACCGCCGAGCCGGCGTTGAAGCCGAACCAGCCCACCCACAGCAGCGAGGCGCCGATGACCGCATAGGCGACGTTGAACGGCGCCATGTTGTCATGGCCGTAGCCGACGCGCTTGCCCAGCACCAGGCAGGCGACGAAGCCGGCGATGCCGGCGTTGATGTGGACCACCGTGCCGCCGGCGAAGTCCGCCGCACCCGGCAGGCCGAACACGCCAGCACCCAGGAAGCCGGTCGCCGACCACACCCAATGGGCGATGGGCGAATAGACCAGCAGCGACCACAGCACCATAAACACGCACATGGCGGAGAACTTCATCCGATCGGCGAACGCGCCGCAGATCAGCGCCGGGGTGATGATCGCGAACGTCATCTGGAACATCATGTAGACGCTCTCGGGGATCGTCGTCTGCGTCGCCGCGTCGACGCCGGCGCCCAGCTTGAACGGCTGGTCCCAGGTGGCGGCGAGGTTCTTCAGCATGAACTGGCTGAGGTCGCCGATGTAGCCGGCGGTGGAGCCGGAGCCGTTGGTGAACGCCAGGCTGTAGCCCGCCACCATCCAGGTGATCGTCACCAGGCAGCAGATCATGAACGACTGCATGATGGTGGCGAGGATGTTCTTCTTGCGCACCATGCCGGCGTAGAACAGCGCCAGGCCCGGAATGGTCATCAGCAGCACCAGCGCGGTGCTGGTCAGCATCCAGGCGGTGTCGCCGCTGTCGAGCTTTGGCGGCGCGGCCGGGGCCGCCGCCGGAGTGGCGGGCGTGGCGGCAGGGGCCGCCGTGGCCGGAGCCGCCGTGGCTGCGGCGGGCGCGGGCGTGGTCGAGGGTGTGGTTGTGGTCTGGGCATGCGCGTGGCTGGCGAGCAGCAGCGGCAGCATCAGCGCCAGTGGGAGCAGCGCCAGTCCGGCGCGGCGCAGCAGTTTTTTCATCGTCGAACGGTCCTTCGTTGGATGGGCCTTGCAGGGGTGGGTCACAGCGCCTCGGCGTCCACTTCGCCGGTCCTGATGCGCACGGCGCGCTCCAGGTCCATGACGAAGATCTTGCCGTCGCCGATCTTGCCGGTGTGCGCGGCCTTGGTGATCGCCTCCACCACCTGGTCGGCGAGGTCGGCGGCCACCGCCACCTCGATCTTGACCTTGGGCAGGAAGTTCACGTGGTACTCGGCGCCACGGTAGATCTCGGTCTGGCCCTTTTGGCGGCCGAAGCCCTTGACCTCGCTGACGGTGAGGCCCTGCACCCCGAGCGGGGTCAAGGCCTCGCGAACGTCATCGAGCTTGAACGGTTTGATGATTGCGATGATCAGCTTCATGTCGCGGCATGGCTCCTCTGGTCGGGCTTTCGATCCCCGGGCTGCTCGGTCCCGGAACCCCGGAAGCGAACCATTGCCCCTTGCCTAACAAGAACCGTGCCGTACTTCTGATGTGTCGCCGGAGCATGCGGCGGATCGGTCGATGGACATGGCCGCGCGTGCGAATTGCCCATATTTTGGGCACTTCGTTGCGCTTTGGTGAGATTTGGCTCCGCCCAGGCGGGCAACGGAGCCAGGCGGGCAACGGAGGATGCGGCGATGCGGGTGGGCTTGGTATCGGGTGTGACGGTCGATGTCGCGGTGGTGGGGGCCGGGCCGGTCGGCGGCGTGCTGGCCTGCCTGCTGGCGCGCGCCGGTGTGCGCGTGGCGCTGATCGACCGCGCGCCGTTGCCGCCGATGGAGCACCGCGATTTCGACGGCCGCGCCTACGCCATTGCCGCCGGCTCGCGCCCGGTGCTGGAGGCGGCCGGATTGTGGGACCTGCTGCCGTTCCCGGCCGGTGCGATCCGCGACATCCGGGTGAGCGATGGCAGGATCGGCCGCGCCGCCTCGCCGTTGTTCCTGCATTTCGACGCGCGCGAGGCTGGCGAGGCGGCGTTCGGCTGGATGGTCGAGGCGCGCAGCCTGCGCATGGCGCTGAACCGCGCGCTGCTGGACCAGCCCGGCCTGGAGGTGTTCGCGCCCGCCGAGGTCGCCGTCACCCGCGCGGCCGACGGGGTGCGGCTCGCGATCGCCGGCGGCCCCGTCATCGCCGCCCGGCTGGTGGTGGGGGCGGAGGGCCGCGACAGCCCGCTGCGCCGCGCCGCCGGCATCGCCACCAGCCGCATCGACTACGGCCAGGTCGGCATGGTCGGCGCCATCGCCCACGAGCGCCCGCACGGGGGCACCGCGCTGGAGCATTTCCTGCCCGCCGGCCCGTTCGCGCAACTGCCGATGGCGGGCACCGAGGGTGCGCCCAACCTGTCCGCCTTCGTCTGGACCGAGCGCACCGCCACCGCGCGCCGCCTGCTGGCGCTGGACGACGCGCGGTTCGGCGCCGAGCTGGCGCGGCGCATGGGCGGCCACCTGGGCGCCATCCGGGTCATGGGCCGGCGCTGGAGCTATCCGTTGAGTGCGATGCACGCCCATCGCTACACGGCGGAGCGGCTGGCGCTGGTGGGCGACGCCGCGCATGGCGTGCATCCGATCGCAGGCCAGGGCCTCAACCTCGGCCTGCGCGACGCCTCCGCGTTGGCGCGGCTGGTGACGGCCGAGATCGGCGCCGGCGGCGATCCGGGCGCGGCCTCGATGCTGGCGCGCTACCAGGCGGCGCGGCGGCCGGACAACCTGATGATGCTGGCGGCGACGCATGTGCTGGACAAGCTGTTCAGCAACGACGCGGCCCCGGTCCGCCTCGCCCGCGACCTCGGCATCGCCGCCGTCCACCGCATCCCGCCGCTGAAGCGGCTGTTCATGCGGCAGGCGATGGGCGCGCTGACCGGGTAGAGCCTATTGCGGGTAATAACTTGGCGGTTGCGGGTAGGCCGGCGGCGGCGGATAGGCCGGCTGCGGTGGGTAGGCCTGTTGCGGCGGGTAGGCCGGCGGTTGCAGGAAGCGCGGCGGCGATTGCTGCACGCCGGGCTGCTGCACGCTGGGCTGCTGCACGGTGGGCGGCGCCGGCGTCAGCGGCACCGGTCCACCCGGCGTGCCCAGGTCCTGGCTCTGGACCGGCGCCGGCGGCGCGACCGCCGCACCATTCTCACCGCTGGCCAGCAGGTAGTCGCCCAGGCTGTGGCGGACCTGGAACTCGAACTCCACGTTCAGGTCGTCCATCATCCTGCGGGTCAGCTCATAGGCCGCCGCGCGCCCGCCATCGGCCTCGTCGCCGGTCAGCGTGCGCACCCGCACCACCCGCGCCTCCGCGAACCCGGACCGGGCGCCGTCGGAGGTGGCGACCTCCAGCCGTACCGCGAACGAGCCGTCGAGCCGCCCGCGCATTTGCAGGATGGAGGCGTCGGTGACGACAAAGCGCGCCTGGCCGGAGGTGCCCTGCGCCACCAGCCGGTCCTGGCCCATGCGCCGCAACGCATCGATCGGCTGGATCGGCGACAGCGACTCGACATGCAGCCCGCTATCGGCGCGCGGCGTCCAACTGTCGTCGATGGCGAGGGTGGCGACGTTCAGCCGCAGCTTGGTGAGGTAGCTGTAGTCCGGCTGCACCACGGCCAGCGGCGGCGGTGGCGCATCGACGACGCAGCCGGTCAGGCCGGCCAGCAGCGTCAGCAGCAGCGAGCGGCGCGGCGCCTGGAAGCGGGGCGTCTGCAAACGGGGCGCGCGGGTGATGGTATCGGTCATGGTGGCTCCACGTTGGATGCGCGCACTCAATGTGGCGGCGCCTCGATGAACTTCCCGCGCACATCGCGCCTTAGGAAACGAAAATCGTAGTTGCAGAACTCGCAGGTCATCACGATGTCGCTGCCGATGGTCATATGGTCGAGGTCGTCCGGCTCGAATCCCTCCAGGATGCCGGCCAGCCGCTGGCGCGAGCAGCGGCAGCCATAGGCCAGGGCGCGCGAAAGGTCGGTGGCCACGCCCTCGGTGCCGAACAGGCGGTAAAGCAGGACCTCCGGCGGCAGCGCCTCGTCGAGCAGCTCCGCATCGGTCAGCGTGGCCGCGAGCGTGGTGGCGGTATGCCAGCTTTCGGCCTGCGCCGCGTCGTCCAGCTCGGGGTCGACGCCGCCGATGCCCGGCACCTTCTCCAGCACCAGCGCCGCCGCGCGCCAACCCGTCTCGGTCCGCGCGCAGGCCAGTTGCAGCCGGCACTGCAACTGCTCGCTGGTGGCGAAGTAGTGCATCGTCATGTCCACCAGGCTGTCGCCCTCGATGGCGACGATGCCCTGGTAGCGCTCCATGTCCGGCCCCTGGTCGGCGGTGAAGGCGACCGCCCCCTGGCCGACCAGTTGCGCCGCGCTCGGTTCGGGATGATCGGCCAGCAGCGCCGCCAGCGCCTCGGGTTCGGCGCGGGCGTGGAAGCGCAGCGCCCCGGTGTCGGTGCAGTCGGCCAGCAGCAGCCGCACCGGGCCGTCGCCCTTCACCTGCAAGCTGAACGAGCCACGGAACTTCAGCGCCGAGCCGAGTGCGGCGACCAGCGCCAGCGCCTGCCCGGCGAGGTGCAGCACCGGCGGGGCCAGGTCATGCCGTGACAGCAGCGCCTGCGCCAACGGCCCGAGCCGGATCAGCCGGCCGCGCACCGGGCGGCTGGGCATGTAGAACGGCGTGACACCCTGTGGCACCACGAGGTCCGGTACGTCGGGACGGCCAGCGTCGAGGAAGGCGGGAGTAGTGTCTGACATGCCTATAAGATAGTGCCGGATGAACCGCCCGGCTACCATCGGGGGCGGGGGCACGCCATGGGCTTGCCGCGCGGGTGAACATTTTCAAGCGCGATCCGAGACGAACAATAGCCGTGTGCGTTGATTGACGGTAGCGATACAACAGACCTTAACGCAAAGGATGTGAATAAGCATGGCCTGGAAACAGATGAGGTTTGCCGTGGCGGTGGCGGCGGTGACGTTGCCGCTCAGCGGCTGTTACGTCTATGCGCCGCCGCGCCCGTATTATCCGGCCCCGGTCTATGTCGGCCCGCCGCCGCCTCCGCCGCCGGGCTATTACCGCCCGACCTATTGAAATCCCACTATCATCCGGGCTGGTCGAGCAACCCCGGATGATCCGCCGGGCGCGGGCCGGACGTGTCCCAGTGGAACCGCCGCTCCGCCTCGGTGATTGCCACGTCGTTGATGCTGGCCTCGCGCCGGCGCATCAGGCCATGGTCGTCGAACGCCCAGTTCTCGTTGCCGTAGGAGCGGAACCACTGCCCTTCCGGGTCGTGCCACTCGTACTGGAAGCGGACGGAGATGTGGTCGCTATCGAACGCCCATAGCTCCTTGACCAGCCGGTACTCCTGCTCGCGCGTCCATTTGCGGGTCAGGAAGGCGACGATCGCCTCGGTTCCGGCGAAGATGTCGGAGCGGTTGCGCCAGGCGCTGTCCGGCGTGTAGGCCCGTGCCACGCGCCCCGGATCGCGGCTGTTCCATGCGTCCTCGGCCATGCGCGCCTTCCGCGCCGCGCTCTCGCGGGTGAACGGCGGCACCAGCACTGGAGGCGGGGGCGGCGGCATCAGGCGACCACGCCCATGGTCCAGGCCAGCACGCCCTTCTGCGCGTGCAGCCGGTTCTCCGCTTCGTCGAACACCACCGATTGCGGGCCGTCGATCACCGCCGCGTCCACCTCCTCGCCGCGATGCGCCGGCAGGCAGTGCATGAACACCGCATCCGCCGCCGCCTGCGCCATCAGGGCGGGCGTGACGCGATACGCCGCCAGCATGTTGTGGCGGTCGGCGGCATCGCCGTCGGCCATGCTGATCCAGGCGTCGGTCACGACGCAGCGGGCGCCGCGCACCGCCAGGGCCGGATCGTCGAACAGCTCGATGCTGGCGCCCTGGCCGCGCGCCCAGGCCAGCAGCGCCGCCGGCGGGCGCAGCGTCGGCGGTGTCGCGAGGCGCAGCGCGAAGCCGAACCGCACCGCCGCCTCGATCCAACTGCGCGCCACGTTGTTGCCGTCGCCGCACCACGCCACCACCTGGCCCGCGATCGGCCCGCGATGTTCCTCGAACGTCATCACGTCCGCCATCAACTGGCACGGATGGCTGTCGGCGGTCAGGCCGTTGATGACCGGCACGGTGGCGTGCGCCGCCATCTCCGCCAGCTTCGCCGCCGCGTCGGTGCGCAGCACGATGGCGTCGACGTAGCGCGACAGCACCTGCGCGGTGTCGGCGATGGTCTCGCCCCGGCCAAGCTGGGTGTCGCGGCCCGACAGCGCCACCACGTCGCCGCCCAACTGCCGCATCGCCACCTCGAAGCTGACGCGGGTGCGGGTGCTCGGCCGCTCGAACAGCAAAGCGATGGTGCGCCCGCCCAGGGGACGCGGCGCGGCCCGTCCGGCCAGCTTGGCGGCGCGCGAGAAATCGAGCATCCGCCGCAGCGTGGCGGTGTCGAAGTCGCGCAGTTCGAGGAAGTGGCGCGGCGGCGGCGGGTCGAGTTGGACCGGCTGCCGCAGGGCGGCGCTCACGTCGCCGCCATGGCCGGGGCGTCGGCCATGCAGCGGCGCAGGCCACGGCGCATCATCTCCAGCCCGGCGGCGATGTCGGCGTCGGTCACGACCAACGGCGGCACCACGCGCAGGGTGTTCTCGGCGGCGGCAACGGTCAGCAGCCCCTCCGCCTGGAACGCCTGCTGCACCTGGGCGGCCGGCGCCTCGCACACCAGGCCGAGCAGCAGCCCGGCGCCACGCGCGCCGGCGATTATGTCCGGATAGTCGGCGGCGAGGCCGAGCAGCCCGGACCACAGCGCGCGCGCGTGGCGATCCACCTCGGCCAGGAAACCCGGCGCCAGGATCACGTCCAGCACCGCGTTGCCGGCGGCGCAGGCCAGCGGGTTGCCGCCGAAGGTGGTGCCGTGGGTACCCGGCGTGATCCATTTCGCGACGTGCTCGCGGGCTAGGATGGCGCCCATCGGGAACCCACCGGCGATGCCCTTGGCGGCGGAGATCACGTCGGGAACTATGCCGGCCCACTCATGCGCGAACAGGCGCCCGCTGCGGCCCATGCCCGACTGCACCTCGTCCAACCCCAGCACCAGCCCGAACTCGTCGCAGGTGGCGCGCAGGTCGCGCAGGAACTGCAACTGGGCCGGGCGCACGCCGCCCTCGCCCTGGATCGGCTCGATCATGACGCCGGCGGTGTGCGGGCCGATGGCGTCGCGCAGCGCGTTCATGTTGTTGAACGGCACATGGTCGAAGCCGTCCACCGCCGGGCCGTAGCCCTTCAGGTATTTGGCGTTGTTGGTCGCGGCCAGCATCGCCAGCGTGCGGCCGTGGAAGGCGCCGTCAAAGCAGATGACGCGAAAGCGCTCGGGGTGCCCGGTCTCGTAGGCGGTGCGCCGGATCATCTTGACCATGCCCTCGTTGGCCTCGGCCCCCGAGTTGCAGAAGAACACGCTGTCGGCAAAGCTCGCGTTCACCAGCCGCTGTGCCAGCCGCTCCGCGCCGGGGATGCGGTAGAGGTTGGAGACGTGCATCACCCGGTGCGCCTGTTCCGCGATGGCGTCGGCCAGGTGCCTGTTGTCATGGCCGAGCGAGGAGGTGGCGATGCCGCTGCCGAAGTCTAGGTATCGTCGGCCGTCCGCCGTGTACAGCCAGCAGCCTTCGCCGCGCTCGAAGGCGAGGTCGATGCGGTTGTAGGTCGGCATCAGGGCGGCAATCATCGCGGCGCAGTCCTTGTGCTCCGGGACAGGCCCCGGCAGAGGCCGAGACTGTGCCGGGCGCGCCGCCTAAGTCAAATGCCTAGCCGCCGGCGTACACGAAGTTGGGCATGGCGCCGAGCGAGGCCTTGTTGGCGCCCGGCATCACCACCTTCGCGTCGTGGGCGGTGGGGTCGTAGCGCAGGTTGTTGTACGGCACCGCCACCAGCTTGCTGCCCAGACCAAGGAAGCCGCCGACCGACACCACCGCCACGGTCAGCGTGTTCTGGCCGGTGACGATGAGGTCGTCGACGGTGCCGATGCGCTGGTTCTGGTCGTCATAGACCGCGGCGCCGATCATCTTGCTCGCCCGCCAGCCGCCGTCGAGCTTGACCGAGGCCACCACCAGTTGCGGGCTGCCGGTCTGATTGGGCACCGCCAGCGGCGCGGTGGCGGGGGCGTCCTGCGCCAGCGCCAGGCCAGGCGGGAGCGGCGCCATCGCGGCGGCGGCCAGGATGATGACGCGGACGGACGGGAAGGGGGGCATCGTGTTCCTCTTGTATGGTCCTCTACGCGACCGGAACGTTGCGGGCGGCAGGCGGTTTCCGTCCGGCCGCTGGCGTGGCATGATCCGGCCATGCGCGATCCGGCGTCCCCGTTGCCCATGCCGACCGAGGCCAGCCTGCACGAGGCGGCGCTGCGCCACCTGGCCCGCTACGCCACCACCACCGCCGGGCTGACCCGCGTGCTCGACCGCCGCGTGGCGCGCTGGGCGCATGGCGCCGAGGCCGACGCGGACGCGACCCGGCCGTTGCGCGCGGCGGTGCGCGCCGTGGTGGCGCGGCTGGCCAGCGCCGGCGTGGTCGACGACGCCAGCTTCGCCGCCGCCCGTGCCCGCAGCCTGAGCCGCGCCGGGCGCTCGCGACGCGGCATCGAGGCGCATCTGGCGGCGCGCGGCGTGACCGGGGAGGCGGCCCGCGCGGTGTTGCCAGCCGATCCCGACGCCGAGTTCGCCGCCGCCATCGCCGCCGCCCGCCGCCGCCGCATCGGCCCATTCCGCGCCGAGCCGGCCGATCAGGAGCAACACCGCCGCGACCTCGCCATCCTGGCCCGCGCCGGTTTCACCCAGGATGTGGCGAGCCGGGCGCTGCGCACCGACGCCGAGACGGCGGAGGCGATCCTGATACGGCTGCGGCAGGCTTGAATGCTTCCGTCCGTTTCACCCGCGCCGGCGCGTGGCGGGGTGCCCGCGCCTCCGCCGGGCTGCTGATCGCGACGGTGCCGTTCGGCATGGTCACGGGCATCGCCGCCCAGGGCGCCGGCCTGTCGCTGGTCGAGGCGACGGCGATGAGCGCCACCGTGTTCGCCGGCGCGGCGCAGATCGTCGCCATGTCGCATTGGACGCACCCGGCCGGGTTCCTCGCCGCACTGTTCACCACGCTGGCGATCAACTCGCGGCTGCTGCTGCTGGGGCCGGTGCTGGCGCCGTGGCTGGGCCGGCTGCGGCGCTGGCAGCGGCTCGTCTCGCTCGGCCTCATGGCCGACCAGAACTGGGCGATGTCTGTGCGCGAGATGAACGCCGGCGGCGACGATGCCGGATTCCTGCTCGGCACCGGCCTGGCGCTCTGGCTGGTCTGGCTGCTGACCACCATCATGGGTTTCCTTGCGGGCGGGCTGCTGCATCCACCGGCGGATCACCCGCTGTTCTTCTCGGCGCTGGCGACCTTCATCGCGCTGCTGGTGCAGATGTGGCGCGGCGGGCGCGACGTGCTGCCATGGCTGGTGGCGGCGGCGGTGGCCGTCGTGGTGGCGCGGCTGCTGCCCGGCGGCGGTTGGCACGTCATCGCCGGCGCCGTGGCCGGCAGCCTGACCGGCGCCGCCCGCGACGCCCGGCGCGGCGCGTTGCCGTGACTTGGCCGTGAGCCTGGGGCATCTGGACGCCGCCAACCTGCTGGCGATCCTGGGCATGGCGCTGGCGACCTTCGCCTGCCGGGCTGGTGGCTACTGGCTGTTCCGCCTTATCCGCCCGACGCCCTGGTTGCGCGCGGTGCTCGGCTACCTCCCTGGCACGCTGTTCGTCAGCTTCGTGGTGCCCGCCCTGGCCGACGGCCAACCGTCGCGGCTGGTGGGAGCGGCGGTGACCGTGGCCATCATGGTTGCCTCCGGCAGCCTGGTCGCCGCGATCCTGGGCGGCACCGCCGCAGCCTGGATCGCCTGGGCGAGTTTCTGATCGACGACCGCCAAAAAAACGGCGGCGCATGGTGTGCGCCGCCGCTGAAGTGCCAGCCCCGAGGGCTGGTGGGGGAGGAGAACTCCGAGCACCGTGGTGCAGCAAAGTTAACAAAGGCCGAACGGCGCGATGCAGATGTAGTTCCCGGCATCATCCGAGGCCCCATTCGGTAATGTATTGCGCGGCTTGGGCCAGGACGCTCATACACCATGTCAGCATGAAGCCGCATTCTCGCAAGGTCGTGACCGCATTGCCGTTGCTGCTGCTGGCCGGGGCGCTGTCCGCCTGTGCCGGTGGTGGCGGGCGCGGCGGGGACGTGGCCCATTATCCTGGGCTGAGCTGCGCGCCGTTCGCCCGCGCGCTGACCGGGCTGCAACTCACCGGCGATGCCGCCGCGTGGTGGGACGAGGCGGATGGCCGCTACCCGCGCGTGCATGCGCCGCAGGTCGGCGGCGCGCTGGTGTTCGCCCGCAGCTTGCGGTTGCCGTCGGGCCATGTGTCCGTGGTCTCCCGCCTGGACGGCCCGCGCCAGATCGCGGTCATCCAGGCCAACTGGGTGCCGGGGCAACTGGCGCGCGACGAGATGGTGGTCGATGTCTCGGCGGCGGGCGACTGGAGCCTGGTGCGGGTCTGGTACACGCCAAGCCACCAGCTCGGCACCCACCTCTATGCCACCTACGGCTTCGTGCTGCCGGACCGCCTGCGTGGCCACGATGCGCTCGCCGCCCTGGCCGAGCCGGCGGCGGCACGGCTGCTGGCGCGCGACTGAACGGCGGCGCTCACGGCCACGCGCACTGAAACAGCGCTTGCAACCCTCCCGCATGCGGTCCATTTGCATCCAATGGCGATAGTCCCCGGTATGGGGATTACAGGAGGGCGCAATGGGTAGTTTCAGCATCTGGCACTGGATGATCGTGTTGCTGGTCGTGCTGCTGCTGTTCGGCAGCGGCAAGGTCAGCAACCTGATGGGCGACTTCGCCAAGGGCAT
>JAYTQW010000035.1:0-3830 GCA_043746535.1 Rhodospirillales bacterium | reverse complement strand
CCCGGTCCCGCTACGCCGGCGGCGGTTCGCCCGTCACCGGCGTGAGCTTCAGCCCTCGCATCAACCCGGCCACCTCGTCGATCGCGCCCTCGATGCTGGCGAGGTCGGTGCCCTTGGCGACGATGGACACGCCGCGCGTATCGGGGCGGTCGTACGGGTAGCTGCCGATGTCGATGCCGGGATGGCGGTCCTGGATCGCCGACAGCCCGGCGGCGATCAGCCCTTCCAGCAGCCCCGTGGCGTGGACCGCGCGGGAGTGGATGGTGGCGCCGTGCGGCAGGGTCGGCAGCAGCGTGTCCATCATCGCCTGCATGATGCGCGGCACCCCGGCCATGACGTGGACGTTGCCGATGGTGAAGCCGGGGGCCGATGACGCCGCGTTGGCGATCAGCGTGGCCCCCGCCGGCATCGTCGCCATGCGCTGGCGGGCGGCGTTGAACTCGCCCGGCGCGTAGCGGGCGCTCATCATCGCGTAGGCCTCCGGATGCAGCACCCACGGCACGCCGAACGCGGCGGAGATGCACTCGGCGGTGATGTCGTCATGGGTCGGGCCGATGCCGCCGGTGGTCAGCACGTGGTCGAACCGCGCCCGCGCCTCGTTCACGGTGCGGACGATCACCTCCGGCACGTCCGGGATCACCCGGACCTCCAGCAGCCGCATGCCGATCTCGCTCAACTTGCCGGCGATGAAATGGATGTTGGCGTCGCGGGTGCGGCCGGACAGCACCTCGTTGCCGATGACCAGCAGGCAGGCGGTGGGGTTCGTCACCGGGGTCTCGGACATGCTCGGCTCCTTACAAAAAATCCCGCAGCAGCGGCACCAGCGGCCGGTCGGCCTCGGGCATCGGGTATTCGGCCAGTTTCTGCGGCCGCACCCAGGCCAACGTCTGACCCTCGCGGGCGACGGCATGGCCCTGCCAGCGCCGGCACAGATACAGCGGCATCAGCAGGTGGAACGCCTCGTAGGCGTGCGAGGCGAAGGCGAACGGGGCCAGGCAGTTGCTGGCGACATCGATGCCGAGTTCCTCGCGCAGCTCGCGGATCAGCGCCGCCTCCGGCGTCTCGCCAGGGTCCAGCTTGCCGCCGGGGAACTCCCACAGCCCGGCCATGCGCTTGCCCTCGGGCCGGCGCGCCAGCAGCACGCGGCCATCGGTGTCGATCAGCGCGCAGGCGGCGACCAGCAGCAGCGGCTTGGCCGCCGGCGTCCCGGTGGCCAGCGGCAGGACCGGCACGGGATGGGGTTCGACCACGGCCGGCCCGGCCAGGCTCTCGCGCGTCGCCTCGAAGCACAGCACCGGATGGGTGCCGCCGCGCGCCAGGAAACGTTCGGTCGCGGTGCCGGCCTGGCGGAAGCCGATGCGGTGCAGCACGGCGATGGAGGCGGGGTTGTCCACCGCCACGGTCGAGGTCAGCCGGTCGAGGTCGAGGTTCGCCATCGCCCAGCGCGCCAGCCGCCCGGCCGCCTCCGAGGCGACGCCGTGGCCCCAGTAGCGCCGCCCGACCCAATAGCCGAGCCGCCCGGACCGCGCCGCCCGGTCGATGCGCAGGCCGACGCTGCCGACCAGCGTCTCCACGTCGTTCTCCTGCCCGGTGATGGCGAGGTGATAGGCGTCGCCGCTGGCCAGCGAGGTCGCGGTCGAGGCGATCCACTCGTCGGCCAGCGCGCGCGGGTACGGGAACGGCACCACCGTCAGCGTGCGGCAAACCTCCCAGTCGTTGATGAGCCGGTGCAGCCCCGGCGCGTCGCCGGCCCGGTACGGCCGCAGCGTCAGCCGCTCGGTCGCCAGCGGGGCGAAGGCATCGGGGCGGCTCGGGCCTGGGGCGGTCTCGGACGGCGCGGCTGGCTCCTGTCGCTGGCACGACAGCCTATAGCAGCCTGCCCGGACCTCGTCACCGCCCCCCGGAGTCCGTGGCGGGCGGTGGATGGACCCGCAACCATTGCCATTATAGTATCCCGGAGTTGCTCCCCCCGGACGCCGCACACGGAGGCCCGATGCCGACTTCGTTCATCTGGGTTCCCTGTAGCGACCCGGAACTCGAGGCGTTCGCCGTGCGGCAATGCCAGGGCAAGGCGGTCAAGTACCTGAAGCGGCCGACGGAGACCATCAAGAAGAGGGACTTCCTGCTAGGCCCGCACCGGGCCGCATGGAAGGACGTGGCGAACGGCGACCGGCTGATGATCTGCGGCCATGGATTCGCCACGTCCACGGACAAGATCGGCTGGATTGGCACCTACCCGCATGCGGACGTGGTGACGTGGACATCCGAGGAACTGGCGCGCGCGGTGGGCGGACTGGCCACCACGAACGGCCTCGCCACTCTCGACATCACCTTGTGCATGTGTTGGGGCGCCGACAAACTAGGGGGTAGCTCCTTCGCCGGCCGCCTCGCCTCGACGCTCAGCAAGCATCGCCTGCGCGGCGGCGTGGACGCCTATCTCGGCAAGATGGTGATAAACCCGTTCTCCGCCGAAATCGTGGTGAACGGCACTGGCCGCTGGGCCAGCGCGCGCAACGAGAAATACGACGGCAAGCCCGGCAAGCTCGTCGCCAACGTTGCCGCTGGCAGTGTTCCCGGGCACGCCTTCGCAAAGGACGTGACAGCGACATGCGAGATACCGCTGAAATACCTCGTTCCCTAGCCGGCCCGCGTCAGCTCCGGTAACTGCCGTTGATGTCGATGTAGCCGTGGGTGAGGTCGCAGGTCCACACCGTCGCTTCGCCGCCGCCGAGGCCCAGGTCGACCGTGATCTCGACCTCGCGGCCCTTCATGTGCGCCACCACCGGCGCCTCGTCATAGCCGGCGACGACGCTGCCGTGACGGGCCATCCAGACGCCGCCGACCGCCACCGCGAGGCGGTCGCGGTCCGCCGGCTCGCCCGCCTTGCCGACCGCCATGACGATGCGGCCCCAGTTGGCGTCCTCGCCGGCGATGGCGGTCTTGACCAGCGGCGAGTTGCCGATCGCCAGCGCCACCCGATGCGCCGACCTGGCCGAGACGGCGCCCGTGACATCGATGCGCACCAGCTTCTGCGCGCCCTCGCCGTCGCGCACCACCTGGAGCGCCAGGTCGAGCAGCAGGTCTTCGAGCTGCGCGCGGAACTCCCGCAGGGCGGCGCCGCCACGGCCGTCGACCTCGGCATGGCGGGCCTGGCCGGTGGCGAACAGCAGCAGCGTGTCGGAGGTGGAGGTGTCGCTGTCCACGGTGATGCAGTTGAAGCTGCGCGCCACGCCGCGCGCCAGCGCCGCCTGCAACAGGTCGGCGGGCAGCTTCGCGTCGGTGAACACGAAGCATAGCATGGTCGCCATGTCGGGCGCGATCATGCCGCTGCCCTTGGCGATGCCGGTGATGCGCACCGGGACGCCGCCGATCCGGGCCGTCCGCGTCGCCGCCTTGGCGAAGGTGTCGGTGGTCATGATGCCGCGCGCCGCCTGCTCCCAGCCATCCTCGCGCAGGCTGGCGTGCAGCGCCGGGAGGGCGGCGGCGATGCGCTCCACCGGCAACGGTTCGCCGATCACGCCGGTGCTGGCGACGAACACCTCGCCGTCCGGGCAGCCGACCAGACCCGCCGCAGCACTGGCGGTGGCCTTCGCCGCCGCCAGCCCGGCGCGCCCGGTGAACACGTTGGCGTTGCCGGCGTTGACCACCAGCGCCCGCGCCCGCCCGCCGGCCAGCGCCGCGCGGCACAGGTCGACCGGCGCGCCCGGGCATTTGTTGCGGGTGAACACGCCGGCGGCGGTGGTGCCGGGCGCCATCTCGATCAGCACCAGGTCGGTGCGGTCCCGGTAGCGGATGCCGGCCGCCGCCGCGCCGAGCCGCACGCCCGCCAG
>JAYTQW010000034.1:0-1615 GCA_043746535.1 Rhodospirillales bacterium | reverse complement strand
GACACGCTGTCGACGGCGGCGCCGAGCTGGATCACCCGGCTGAGCCCGGCCTCCAGGGTGAAGGTGCGCATGGCGGCGGGAGCCGGCGCGGGCTGCGGTATCGCCGGCGACACCGCCAGGGGGAGGTCGTCGGCCAGCGCCGCGGTGCCGACGCAGGCCAGCAGGAGTGTCGCGAAGATCGTGATGCGCGGCATCAGAAATGAAACTCCTTGCTCTCGGCGCTACCCTGGAACACACGCATGACGCTGCCGTTGGTGGCGCCGCCCTGGTTCAGGGCGGCCGACACGTCGCCGCCCCAGGTGACGGTCCTGGCCGGCGCCGCCGTGCCGTCGGGCGATGCCGGTTGATCGGCGGCGACCACCACCAGCGACAGCTTGCCGAGGCGCATGGCGACCGAGACGCGCTCGGCCTCGGCGGGGTTGACCTCCAACGTCACGGTTCGGTTGGCCAGGTTCTCGCTCATCGAGCTGGGGCCGCCATGGATCAGTTGCTGGTCGATGGCGATCACGCGGGCGGCGTGCAGCACGGTCTCGCCGGCCACACGGTGCCCGGCGGCGGCGGTGGCATCGTCGATGGTCTGGGTCAGGATCAGGTCGACATGGTCGCCTGGCCAGATAAGGCCGGCGGTGCCGCTGACCGCGTCGACGCCGACGCTGACCGCGCGCTCGCCAGCGCCCAGCACCGCCGCGAGGAAGCCGTGGTCGCCCGGCCGCATCACGTCGGCGGCCAGGATCACCTCCTTCGGCGCCATGCTGTGACGGATCATGGCGCCGACCAGCTCGCCGCGATTGGCCGGCGTGTCCGCCCAGTAGCCGGGCTTCAGCGATGCCGCGTCGACCTCGGCGCTGGCCACGTTCTCCGGCTTGACGAGGCTGCCCGCGGTGAGCTGATCGGCGGCCACCAGCACCGCGCGGGTGGGAGGCGCCACGGCGGCGGCGGCCTCGGCGATCGGAGCGCTGCCCGGGCTGTGCAGGCCGATCCAGCCGAGCACGCCGAACCCTGCCGATCCCAGGGCGATGATTGCGAACAGGATGATGCGAAGCAGCATGTCGCTATTACCTTCCGATGGGGCCGGCGACCCCAAACAGCGTCACCAGAGTGGCGCCGGCGATGGCGCAGCCGTACGGCAATGGCGCGCGGCGCCGGATGCGCCGGCATTCCAGGCGCCAGAGACGACGCAGCATCCCGGGCCGGGAGTGGCCGGGCCGGGTATAGGCTGTCGCCATGCCAGGAGAGCGGGCCAGCAGCAGTCCCAGCGCCAGATAGACGACCGCGAGCACGCCGCCGCCGAGCGTGGTCAGCACGATCAGGTTGGCGGCCTGGACCGGCGCCACCAACAGGGTGCAGGCCGCCAGCAGCTTCACATCGCCGCCGCCGAGCCAGCCGCGCCGCCAGCACAGGTACGCCACGCCGAACACACCGAGGGCGACCGCGAGACCGACCGGCAGCGTGCCATCGCGCAAGCGCAACATGCCACCAACGCCCGCCAGCCCCAGGCTGGTCCAGTTGGGCAACGTCCGCAGCGCCACATCGCGGAACGACGCGATCAGCAGCAAGGCAAGGCCCGCGCCCAACATGGACCACAGCAGCAATCGCGAACCGAGTTCCGCCATGA
>JAYTQW010000033.1:0-8116 GCA_043746535.1 Rhodospirillales bacterium | reverse complement strand
ACCACCGGGACGCCCAGCAGCGTGCCGTCGGTCAGCGCGTAGAACAGGTTGCTGTCCGGCCCGGTGACCGGCACGCCATGGCCGGAAGTCACCACATACGACAGGCTGCGGCAGATGCTGAGCATCCCCAGCGTGGTGACGAACGGCGTCAGCTCCACCACCGCGATCAGGTAGCCGTTGATCAGCCCGATCAGCGCTCCGGCGCCCAGCCCGATCAGGATCGACAGCGTCATCGCCAGGCCAGGCACCGCCGCCACCGGCGTCGTGGACAGGTATTGCAAGGTCAGCGTGGCAACGATGGCCACCAACGCCATCACCGAGCCGACCGACAGGTCGATGCCGGCGGTGATGATGACCATGGTGACGCCCAGCGCGGCGATGGCGATATAGGAGAAGTTCTTGGAGATATTGATGAGGTTGCCGAGCGTCAGGAACGCCGGCGACACCAGCGCCACGATCGCCGCCAGGATCACCAGGGCCGCGCCGACATACGCCGTCTGCGACGCGAAGAAGCCGCGCCGGTGCCAGGCGGTCAGGCTGACGTTGGTGAACTCGCTCATCGGCTGCTCTCAGTCATCGGGGGCTTGTCCCAGTCATCAGGCGAACTCACGCGCGCCGGTGATCAGCCCGGTGACTTCCTCCGGACTGCTGTCGGCGATCAGCTTGTCGGCCACCTTGCGCCCGCGCCGCATCACCACGATGCGGTCGCAGGTGCCGAACACGTCGGGCATGCGGTGGCTGATGAGGATGACCGCGATGCCGGCGTCCTTCAGCCGGTGGATCAGTTGCAGCACCTCGGCGATCTGCCGCACGCTGATGGCCGCGGTGGGTTCGTCCATGATGATGAGCTTGGCGTCGGCCAGCCGGGTGCGCGCGATCGCCACCGCCTGCCGCTGGCCACCCGACATCAACCGCACCAGGTCGCCGGAGCGTGTCTCGGATTTCAGCTCGCGAAACAATTCCGCCGCGCGCACATCCATGCGGCGGTGGTCGAGCAGGCGGAACGGCCCCCACGAACGCTTCAGCTCGCGGCCCAGGAACACGTTGGCGGCGGCGGTCAGGTTGTCGGCCAGGGCGAGGTCCTGGTACACCACCTCGATGCCGACCGCGCGCGCCTCGACCGGCTTGGCGAAGTGGACCGGGCGGTCCTCGAACCGCATCTCGCCGCTGGTCGGCGGGAAGTTTCCGGCGATGATCTTGGCCAGGGTCGACTTGCCGGCGCCGTTGTCGCCCATCAGCCCGATGATGTCGCCGCGCGCCACCTCCAGGTTTATGCCGGTCAAGGCCTGGATCGCCCCGAACGAGCGGGTGATGCCGGCCAGTTGCAGCAGCGACATGAACCCTCCCGGTAACCGCAGCCTTTGCCGGCACGTTGCCCCTCCGCAAAGGCTTAGTCGAAGGCCGGCGCCACCGCAACCTGGCAGGTATGCCCCACGGCGAGCGCCTGTTCGACGTGGTGTTCGCCATCGTCGCCGCCTCTGTCGCCGTGCGGGGCTGGACCATCGCGCCGGTGGCCCGCTGCTACGGCTGCGCGGCGAGCCGCACTGAGCCTGGCTCAGCGTGGCAGCAGGATCGCCACCAGCACCATCAACAATCCCACCAGCGAGACACCCCAGGCCGCCGAGCGGACCTTCGGAATGCCTGCGGCATACAGCGGCACATAGGCCACGCGGGCGGCAAGGTAGAGGATCGCGCCCCACAGCGTCAGCGTGCCTTCCCGCCCGCCGACATGGGCGATCAGTATTCCGGCCGCGAACAGCGGCAGCGTCTCGAACAGGTTGGCCTGTGCCCGCATCAGCCGTCCAGTGACCGGGCGCGGCGGTGCGGCGGGCTGGTCGCGCGGCCCGGTGTTGTAGTCGAGCCCGGTCTCCTGCGTGCGCGACTGCGTGGCCAGCAGCACCTGCGCCACGGCCAGCACCAGCGTCCAGCCGAGGATGGTCAACTCGGTGCTCATGGTCATGATTCCTGTCTATGTGGTCCAGACGGCCAGCCCCTGCGGCGGCACCGCTGGCCCGCCGAGAACGTAGTGCGCATCGTCGGGGCCGCGCCAGGGGTCCGGGCCATAGTTGAATGCGAACGTCATGACCCCGCGCCGCCGCAGCCGCACGCCCGGCGGCAGCGCCGTGGTGGCGAGGCCTGCGGCTTCCGTGACGTAGGCCATCGTCGCCGCCAGCAGCGCGGTGTCGGCCCAGCCGGCCAGATAGAGGCAGCCCGCGGCGCGCAGCAGCGCCGGGCCGCCGTCATCGAACCGCGCCACCGCCTCGGCGTCGCCCGACACGAACTCCCGCCAGCGTCGCACCGCCCCCGCCACCGCGCCGCTCACGCGATGCGTGAGGCCGGGACGCAGCGAGGCGACCTGCTCCACCACGATCGGCAGCAGCGCCTGCAACGGACCCGGCGGCAGCGTGTCGGGAATGCGGAACTCCGCCGTCTTCGACCCGCTGCGCGGGCCGAACAGGACGATGCCGTCGAACGCCTGGAAAGCCGCCAGCGCCGCGTCCGAAATCACCGGCAGGCACGGCACCAGCGCCAGGCTGTAGCCGGCCAGCGATGCCCCGGGCGGCACGAAGTCCACGTCGAGGCCGCAGCTTCGGATGGCGGTGTACCAGCGCAGGCACAGCTCGCTATACAGGAAGTCGCGGCCCTGCGGCTGGATGCGGGTGATCCAGGCGGCCTCGTAGTCGAACACCATCGCCACCGGCGCCTGCGCGCTGTCGCCCAGCGCGCCCATCGCGCCCATCGCCGCCAGTTCGCGGGCAACGGCGGCGGCCTCCTCGCCACCGGCGCTGCGGCTGCGGTCGGGGCGGTGCAGGCCGGCGTGCATCTGCTCCTGCGCGAACGGCGCCTGCCGCCAGCGGAAATAGCTGACCACCTCGGCGCCGTGCGCCAGCGCCTCCCAGGTCCACAGCCGCACCATGCCGGGCTTCGGCACCGGGTTCCACGCGGCCCAGTTCACCGGCCCCGGCTGCTGCTCCATCACCCACCAGCGGCCACGTCCCACGGCGCGGTACAGGTCGTGGTTGAACGCGGCCATGTCGGGGTGCGCCGTCTCGATGAACGGCGCCCGCTCCGCCTCGGTGAAGTCGAACTGCTCGGTGAAGCCGAGCGGATACGAATCCCAGGTGGCGAAATCCAGCGCCTCGCCCATCGCCCAATGGTCGAAGTCCACGAACCGACCCATGAAGTTGTGGGTCACGAAGCGGTCCGCCGGCATATGCGCGCGCAACACCGCCGCCTGCATCGCGCCATAGGCCACCACCTGGTCGGAGGCAAAGCGCCAGTGGTCGAGCCGCGCCGCCGGGTTCGCCTCGGTCACTGCCGCCACCGGCAGCGTGACCTCGCTGAAGGCGCCCACCTCCATCGACCAGAACACGTTGCCCCAGGCCTCGTTGAGCTGCTCCGGGCTTTGATACCGCTGGCGCAACCACTCGCGGAAGCCGCGCAGGTCCTCCGGGCCGTAGGACAGGGTGGTGTCGTGGCAGCCGAACTCGTTGTCGATCTGCCAGCCGGCCACGCCGGGATGGGCGCCGTAGCGCTCCGCCAGCAGGGTCACGATCCGCCGCGTCTCCTCCCACCAGATGCGCGACGAGAACGAGGTGTGCCGGCGCGAGCCGAAGCCGCGCGGCTGGCCATGCGCGTCCACCGGCAGGATGTCGGGGCTGCGGTCCACCAGCCATTTCGGCGGTGTTGCGGTGGGGGTGCACATCACCACGCGCAGGCCGTGCTCGTGCAGGATGGCGATGGCGCGATCCAGCCACCCCCAGTCGAGCCGTCCCGGTTGCGGCTCCATCCGGCTCCAGGCGAACTCGCCGATGCGGACGTAGGAGATGCCCATCTCCCGCATCTTCACGGCATCGTCGCGCCACCAGCTCTCGGGCCAGTGTTCCGGGTAGTAGCAGACGCCGAGCATCGTGAGCCTCGTTGGAAGGTGGCGAAATCAGATCAGCGAGCCGTTGAGCAGCGCGCCGCCATGGGCGTCGAACAGGTGGCAGGTGTTCGCGGACAGCCCGAGCAGGATCGCATCGCCGTGCCGGACCGAGGCCAGCGCATCGGCCTTGACCACCATCGCCTCGTCCACGCCGGCGACATCGACGTGCAGGATGGTCTCCGCACCCAGATGCTCGGTCAGCCGTACCCGGCCCGGCAGCGTCGCCTCGCCAGCGCCGACCGCGATGTGTTCCGGGCGCACGCCCAGCGTCAGGCCCGCATGCGCCGGAACCTGCGCGCCGCGCGTCGGCAGCGCCAGCGTGCCTCCGCCCGGCAGCGTCACCGCCGCCACGCCGTCCATCACCGCGCCCACCGCCACCGGCATCACGTTCATCTTCGGCGAGCCGATGAAGCGGGCCACGAACAGGTTGCGCGGCCGGTGGTACAGCTCCAGCGGCGAGCCGACCTGCTCGACGCGGCCGGCGCTCAGCACCACGATCTTGTCCGCCATGGTCATCGCCTCGACCTGATCGTGGGTGACGTAGATCATGGTGGCGCCAAGCTGCTGGTGCAGGTTGAGGATTTCCACCCGCGTCTGTAGCCGCAACGCCGCGTCGAGGTTGGACAGCGGCTCGTCGAACAGGAACACCGCCGGCTCGCGCACGATGGCCCGCCCGATGGCGACGCGCTGGCGCTGCCCGCCGGACAGTTGCGACGGCCGCCGGCTGAGCAGCGGGTCGAGTTCCAGCAGCGTCGCCGCCTGCGTGACCCGCCGCGCGATCTCCGCCTTCGGCATGTTCGCCATGCGCAGGCCGAAACTGATGTTCTCCGCCACGGTCATATGCGGGTACAGCGCATACGACTGGAACACCATGGCGATGCCGCGATTGGCCGGATCGACACGGGTCATGTCGCGCCCGCCGATGAACAGGGTGCCGTCGCTGATCGGCTCCAACCCCGCGATCAGCCGGAGCAACGTCGATTTGCCGCAGCCGGACGGGCCGACGAACACACAGAACTCGCCGCTGGCGACATCCAGGTCGATGCCACGAATGACCTCGGTGTTGCCGAACCGCTTGGCGATGTTGCGTAGCGCGACAGTGCTCATCCCTTCACCGCTCCCAGGGTCAGTCCGGCGATGAAGTGCCGCTGCATGACGAAGAAGATCACCACCGATGGCGCCGCCGCGACCAGTGCCCCCGCCGACATCAGTTGCCAGGAGGCCAGCCACATGCCGGCCAGCGCCTGCAACCCCGCCGTCACCGGGCGTGCGCTGTCCGACTGCACCAGCACCAGCGCCCAGAAATAGTCGTTCCAGATGAAGGTGAACTCCAGCACCGCCAGTGCCGCCAGCGCCGGGCGGACCAGCGGCAGGATGACGTGCCAGAAGATCTTGAGTTCGCCGACCCCCTCGATCCTTGCCGCCTCCACCAGCGCATCGGGCAGCTCGCGGATGAAGTTGCGCATGAACAGGGTGCAGAACCCGGTCTGGAAGGCGACGTGGAACAGGATCAGCGCCCAGACCGTGTCGTACAGCGGCACGACGTGGATCATCAGGTCGCGCACCGGGATCATCAGCACCTGGAACGGCACGAAGTTGCCGGCGACGAACACCGCGAACAGGGCGACGTTGCCACGGAACGGGTAGCGCGCCAGGGCGAACCCGGCCATCGTCGACAGCGCCAGCGTGCCCAGCACCGCCGGTAGCGTGATGACGATGCTGTTGAGCAGGTAGCGCCCCATCGGCGACTGCGTGAACACCGCCGTGTAATTCTGCAAGATACGGATGTCGGTCGGCCAGCCCCAGTAGTTGCCGCGCGAGAGGTCGTCCAGCGACCGCGCCGAGGTGAGCGCGATGGCGAACAGCGGCAACAGCCAGACTAGCAGGCTCAGTGGCAGCGCCACCCGGTACAGCGTGCGCGGCATCCGGCCCCATGACTGGATCGGCGTCGGGAACATCAGCGCCGCTCCCGGCGCAGCATCGAGACCAGGAAGAACGCGATATACACATCCATGATCAGGAACAGCACCGTGGCGATGGCGGCGCCGTAGCCATAGCGGAACGACGAGAACGTCTGCTGGTACATGTAGAACGCCAGCACCGAGGAACTGTCGTACGGACCGCCCTTGGTCATGATCGAGACCAGGTCGAACGAGCGCAGCGCCCCCACCACGCACACCACCACGGCGATGAAGGTGGCGGGGCGCAGTTGCGGGAGGATGACGTGGCGCAGCATCCGCAGGCCCTTGGCGCCGTCCAGCCGCGCCGCCTCGATCAGCTCGGGGTTGATGGCGGTCAACCCGGTCAGGTACAGGATCATGCAATACGCCGTCTGCGGCCACAGCCCGGCCAGCAGCACGCCGAAAGTGGCATAGCTCTCGTTTCCCAGGATATCGACCGGCTGTAGCCCCAGCCCGCGCAGCACGGTGTTGAGCAGGCCGAAATCGGCGTTGAGGAACCAGCCGAACACCAGGCCCACGACCACCTGGCTGATGACGAACGGGAAGAAGAACAGCGACTTGATCAGCCGCATCCCGAACACCGCCTGATTCAGGAACAGCGCCAGCGCCAGCCCGAACACCGGCGCCAGCATGAAGGCAAGCAGCCACCAGAAATTGTTGAGCAGCGCCGTGTAGAAGGTGGCATCGCCGAGCAGTTCGGCGTAGTTGCCCAGTCCGACCCACTTCATCGGGGCGATGCCGTCCCAGTCGTGCAGGCTGATCCAGACGCTGTCGAAGATCGGCCAGATCACGAACAGCGCGAACAGCGCGCAGGCCGGCGCCAGGAAGATGACCGGGGCCAGCGTCATCTGGTGTCGCCGCCACCAGCTTTCGCCGGGTGTCAGCCGAATGGGAAGGGTGGTGGTGGACATGCGACTCCCGTCCGTCCGCGCGGTGTCATGGCCGGGATCGCCCGGCCATGCTGCGCCCGCCGATCAATTGGCCGCGTAGATGCGCTTGCGCGCCTTCTCGATGGTGGCCAGCACGCTGTCCAGGCGGTCCGGCTTCACCATGAACTCCTGGAAGCCCTTCATGGCGACGGTGGCGAGGTCCTCGCTGGTGTCGCGGTCGAGGAACTGGGTGAGGTTCGGTGCCGCCCCCAGCAGCTTCGCTCCGGCGGCCAGGAAGCGGTCATCGGCCACCGGCGCCATGAGGTTGGACGGCAACTGGTGCTCGGTCTTGTTGATCTCGCCCTGCACGTCGGCGCGCATCATGAATTGCAGGAATTTCTTCGCGTCGGCGACGTTCTTGGCCCCGGCCGGGATGTGGATGCTCTCGGTCGGCGCTTCTTCCGCATCGGCGACGCCGGCCACGATGGTCGGGAACGGCTGGAAATCCATCTTGTCGGCGACCTCGGGCGGGAAGCCCTGGGTGATGAAGTTGCCGATCAGCATCATGGCCGCGTGGCCCTGGTACAGCAGGCTCTGGCTCTCCTGCCATGACAGGCTGGTGTGGTTCTTCACGAAGCAGCCTTTGTCGAGCAACTGCCGCCAATGCGCGAACACCGCGCGCACGCGGGGGTCGGTCCAGGCGACCGTGCCGGCCATCAGCTCCTTGTGGAAGGCATAGCCGTTGATGCGCAGGTCGAGGTAGTCGAACCAGCCGGCGGTCGGCCACAAATCCTTGCTGCCGAGGTCGATCGCCTCGACGCCGGACGCCTTCAGCTTGCCACAGGAGGCGAGCAGGTCGTCCCAGGTCTTGATCGGCCCGACGCCGGCCTTCTCGAACAGGTCCTTGCGGAAGTAGATGCCCCATTGATAGTAGCTGTACGGCACCCCGTACTGCTTGCCATCCACCGTCACCGCGGCGACCGCCTTCGGGCCGAACTGCTTCTTCATGTCGTCGGTCCACAGGTCGCTTACGTCCAGCAGCAGGCCGGGCTTCACGAACTGCACCATGCGGGCGCCGGAGTACCACAGCGCCACGTCCGGCGGGGCCGAGGTCAGCCAGTTGCGGATCGAAGCCTTGTAGCTCTCGTGGTCATAGATGTTGAACTTGACGGTGATTCCGGAATTTTCCGCCTGGAACTTCTTCACCACGTCCTCGAACGCCGCCTTCGGCTGCGGGTCGGAGGTGTCGCCGTTGAAGATGATGGTGCCGGCCCGTGCCGTTGCGGACAGCAAGCCCGTGGCGATGACCGCGGCCGCAGCCAACCGATGGATCGGTCGCATGATCTGCCTCCCTGTTT
>JAYTQW010000032.1:0-15817 GCA_043746535.1 Rhodospirillales bacterium | reverse complement strand
GGGCGGCAAGCCCGTGGTGGTGTCGCTTGGAGGCAAGATCGGCCGCTACACCGTCAGCGCCATCAAGCCGGGTGCCGTGACGGTGAACGGACCCGACGGCGCGCGCACGCTGACCCCCTCCTTCGATGCCGCCCGTCAGGCCGTGGTGGCGGCGTCGGCGCAGGTGGCCAGCCAGATCGCGGCGGCCCAGGCGGCGGCTGTGGCGGCGGCCAGCCAGGCGGTCCAGGCCGGCGGATTGGTGGGCCAGCCTGGCAATTTCCAGCCCGGCAACTTCCAGCCCGGCAATTTCCAGCCCGGCAACCCGTTGAACAGCGCGCTGGGCATCCTGCCGCCGCTGGGCCGGCCACGGTTCATCAGCGGCCATACGCCGCCGCCGGGTTTTCAACAGCAAGCCCCGAATCAGGCCAATGGCCCGCCTCCCGAGGCGCCCCAACCGTGAGCGAGCGTTCCGCATGACATACCGCGCAAGTCGAAACACGCTCCCGAGCAGGCTGCTGGCCGGGGTGGCGCTGCTCGCCCTGGCCAGTTGCGGCAACAACCGACAGCCGCCGGTGCTGGGACCGCTGCCGCTGGCACAACCGGCCGGCAACCAGACGACCTCGGCGCGGGTCAATGGCCGGGTCGGCTCCACCGACACGCCGCCGCCGCCGCAGGTCATCTATGGCGCGGTGCAGCCGCCGCGCGGCGCGGGGCCGGCGGTCGACACCGGCCCCGGCGACATCTCGCTGGACTTCGCCGACACCGACATCCGCGAGGTGGTGAATCAGGTGCTCGGCGGCATCCTGCACGCCAGCTACACCATCGACCCGTCGGTCCACGGCACCGCCACCTTCCACACTGCGGCGCCGCTGACCCGCAGCCGCCTGCTGCCGACGCTGGAGGCGCTGCTGGCGCAGAACGGGGCTGCCCTGGTGATGAACGGCTCGCTGTATCGCGTGGTGCCGACCGCCGAGGCCGCCACCGCGGGGCTTGCCAGCAGCGATGCGACCGGCGGCGCCGTGGTGGTGCCGCTGCGCTTCGCCTCGGCCGACGCGCTGGCCAAGCTGTTGCAGCCATTTGCCGGCGGCGGCGGCAAGATCGCCGCCGAACCAGGCCGCAACGCCATCCTGATCTCCGGCGAGCCGAACGCGCGGGCCTCGCTGCAAGGGCTGGTCGCCAGCTTCGACACCGACCAGTTGGCCGGTCAGTCCTATGCGCTGCTGCCGGTCGAGACGGGTGCCGCCAAGGATTTCGCCACCGCGTTGCAGGACGCCATGCGCAGCGGCGCCAACGGGCCGCTGGCGTCGCTGGTGCGGGTGATCCCGTTGGAGCGGCTGAGCGCCGTACTGGTGGCGGCGCAGCAGCCGAAATACATCGACGAGGTGCGCCGGGTCTATAACCTGGTCCAGCGCCAGCGCCAGTTCACGGTGCGCAGTTGGCATGTCTATTACTTACAGAACAGCCATGCCAGCGATGTCACCTACGTGTTGCAACAGGCGTTCACGCCGCACAACGTGACCGCGCAGCCGACCGCCTCGACCCAGGCGGCGGCGACCGGGACCGGCAGGGCCACGGCCAGCAGCGGCTTCGGCAACAGCGGCTCAGGCGGCGGCGGACTCGGCGGCGGCGGTGGCGGCGGTTTGGGTGGCGGCGGGCTGGGTGGCGGCGGGCTGGGCGGCGGCGGGATGGGGGGAGGAGGCCTGGGTGGCGGAGGCCTGGGTGGCGGCGGCCTTGGCGGCGGCGGTATTGGCGGCGGCGGGGCCATCGCGGCCGCGTCCGGCGGAGGCGGCGGGGCGGGAGCGTCGAACCCACTGCTGGGCGGGCTGGACCAGAGCGGCGGCGGGGGCGGCGGGGCGGTGGACGACACCGCCACCATGCGCATCATCTCCAACACCCAGAACAACGCGGTCCTGGTCTATGCCACGCCGCAGGAGGAGGGCACGGTCGAGTCGATGCTGCGCAAGATCGACATACTGCCGTTGCAGGTGCGCATCGACGCGGTGATCGCCGAGGTTACCCTGAATGACCAACTGAAATACGGGACGCAGTTCTTCTTCAAGGAGGGCAGCGTGAACCAGAGCCTGAGCAGCCTCGCCTCCGGCGCCGTCACCGGCAGCTTCCCCGGCTTCGTGTTCAATGCCTCCTCGAAAGCGGTGAGTGCCGCGCTGTCGGCGTTGCAGAACGTCACCACCGTCAACGTGCTGTCCTCGCCCGAACTGCTGGTGGTCGACAACCAGCCGGCGCGGTTGCAGGTCGGCGCGCTGGTGCCGTACCTGACCTCGCAACAGCAGAGCACGGTGACCGCCAACGCCGCGGTCATCAACTCGATCGACTACCGCAACACCGGCGTCATCCTGGAGGTGACGCCAAGGGTGAACAGCGGCGGGCTGGTGACGTTGGACGTGTCGCAGGAGGTCAGCGCCATCGACACCACCGCGTCCGCCACCACCGGCATCAACTCGCCCACCTTCAGCGAACGCAACGTGGTCAGCCGCGTGGTGGTGCAGGACGGCCAGACCATCGGCATCGCCGGCCTCATCAGCGAGAGCCAGTCCAAGGGCAACGCCGGCATCCCCTGGCTGAAGGACGTGCCGATACTGGGCCTGCTCGCCGGCGCTCAGGACAACCGGCGGGTCCGCACCGAGCTGATCGTGCTGATCACCCCGCATGTGGTCCACGACCAGCGCGACGCGGAGGCGTTGACCGAGGATCTGCGCCAGCAGGTGCCGCGCGCGGCATTGTTGCCGATCAACGCCGGCAGCCTGCCGCTGTCCGGCTCTCCCGACCCGAGCCAGCGGTTGCGCAGCCAATTGAACCTCGGCGGGCAATGACGCCGAAAGCCACGACGACACGGGCCATGACGCGACGCGCCTCCCAACGCGGCTTCGCGCTGCTGATCGTGCTGTGGTCGCTGGCGCTGGTGGCGCTGATCGGGACACAGGTGACATCGGCCGGGCGCACCGAGGCGCGCATTGCGGGCAACCTGCGCGCCGAGGCGGTGGCCGAGGCGGCGGCGGACGCGGCGATCCAGGTCGCCGGGCTGCACCTGCTCGACGCCTCCGCCGCGCGCTGGCATGCCGATGGCACCGTCTATCCGGTCGAACTGCCGCAAGCCTCGGCGCGGGTGACGATCGCGGCGGAGGGGCGCAAGCTGCCGCTCAACACCGCGCCGACGCTGGTGCTGGCTGCCCTGGCGCGTGGCCTGGGAGCGGCACAGCCGGTCGCCGCCAGGATCGCCGACGAGATTGGCGACTGGCGCAGCCCGGCCGATTTCCCGTTGCGGTTCGGGGCCAAGGCGCCGCAATACCGCGCGGCGGGCCGGCTGTACGGGCCGCCCAACCGGCCGTTCCGCACGGTATCGGAACTGCGGCTCCTGCTGGCGATGACGCCGGAATTGTACGCGCGACTGGCGCCGCACCTCAGCACCTATACGGAGTCGACGCCGGATCTCAAGACTGCGGACCCACAAGTGCGCGCGGTGCTGCAATCGCTGCGCGCCGAGGGGGTGCAGCCGCTGGCGTTCGACGAGCCGGGGGTGTTCCGCGTGACAGCGGCGGCCACTGGGCGGGAGGGCGGCCGGTTCACCCGCGTGGCGGTGATCCGGCTGGCGGCGCAGGGCGCCAACGCACCGCCGACCCGCCCGTTCGACGTGCTCGAATGGTCGGATGGCAGCGGGACGGACGAGCCGTAGCTACTGGTTGCAGATCATCCCGTTGCTTGCGGCATCGCCGTTGACGTTGTTTGGACCACCCGAACACAGATCGTAGTCGAGCCCACGCCGGCTCGATGGGATGCGGTAGCTGAACGCATGGTTCCATGGGTCGAGCGGCGTCTTGTCCCCCTTCACGTAAGGACCGTTCCACACGCTGATATCGGTCGGCTTCACCACCAGCGCCTGCAACCCCTGCTCGGTGGTTGGATAGCTGCCGACATCGAGCTTATAGGTGTCGAGCACCGTCCCCAGCCGCTCGATCGCCTGCTTCGCGACGGATGTGCGCGCGTTGCCCAACTGGCGCAGCACGTTGGGCGCGACCAGACCGATCAGCAGTCCGAGGATCGCGATCACCACGAGGATTTCCAAAAGGGTGAACCCTGCCTCGCCGCGACGGGTCCGCCGGGTGAGGGGAGTGGTCAAGGCGGCGACGATTGAGTTGGTCATGCGGCGTATTCTACAGGATGGGCGACGGTCGGGGAACAGCGTCGCCGGGTGGCATGGCGTGACCGGCTGATGAAACTTTCGACGGAAATGGCATGGCGCGGGCGATTGACCGCTGGCCATGGCAGCCGTTCCGCGTCAGAAGCGAGTGATGGCGGTTCCCTTCCTCGCATGCATGGCGTTGACGGCGGCGTTCTACCAACTGCCGCCGCGCGTGCTGCCGGCGATCCAGGCGGTCGAGGGCGGCGTCGTCGGCGGCGTCAGCCGCAACACCGACGGCAGCGACGACCTGGGCGTGATGCAGGTCAACACGCTCTGGCTGCCGGCGCTGGCGCGAGTGACCGGCATGAGCACCGAGGCGGTGCGCGCGCGGCTGGTCGCCGACCCCTGCTTCAACATCGCCGCCGGCGGGATCATCCTGCGCACCTACCTGATCGAGAGCCGTTTCGACCTGATGCGGGCGGTCGGCTACTACCATTCGCACACGCCGGGACTGGGCAAGGCCTATCGGATCGCGGTGCGTGAGGCAGCCGGGCGCCTGTTCGGACAGTGATCCAGCCGCCGCCCCATGGCGGTGTTCCTGCTTGCGGACAGGTAATCAGCGTGCAAACATCGTTTTACCTGCCGCAGAGCGGGAAGATGTAAGGGGATGGTGATGGTGTTGCGTCCGACCGCTATTCTGGCTGCCTGCCTGCTGCCGCTCACGTTCGGCATCGCCTCGGCGGGCCAGCCCAAGACCAACCTGCTGTCGCAATGGGAGACCGGGTCCGACGCCGCCGCCATCGCCAAACTGGGCGACATGTTCACCGCCGCCGGCGGCAAATGGACCGCGACCTCGATTGCCGGGCACACCGCCAACACCATCGCTAAGCTGCGCGCCGACGTGGTGTCCGGGCAGGCGCCGCCGGCGGTGCAGCTCAAGGGGCCGGAGATCGCCGAATGGGCGGCGACCGGCAAGACCGACGACCTCAACGCGATCGCCGCCAGCGAGCATTGGGACCAGGAGGTGGTGCCGCAACTGATCCCGATAATGAAGCCGAACGGCACCTGGGTTGCGGTGCCGATGAACATCCACCGCATCAACTGGATGTGGGCGAGCAAGAAGGCGCTCGACAAGGCCGGCATCGCCACGATGCCGACCAACTGGACCGAGTTCAACGCCGACGCCGAGAAGCTGAAGGCGGTCGGCATCATCCCGGTCGCGCACGGCAGCCAGGACTGGATCGACGCGACGCTGTTCGAGAACATCGTCTATGGCATGAACCTCGACCTCTACACCCGCGCGTTCGTCAAGCTCGACATGGACGCGCTGCGTGGGCCGGACATGGTCGCGGCGTTCGACGAGTTGCGCAAGGTGATCGGCTGGACCGATCCCGGCATGCCCGGCCGTGACTGGGACGCGGCGGCCAACCTTATGCTGAATGCCAAGGCCGGGTTCTTCTTCATGGGCGATTGGGCGATCGGCACGTTCAACGCCGAGGGCTTCAAATACGGCACCGACTACCTGTGCGCGCAGGCGCCATCCAACAACGGCAAGCCAGGGTTCATCATCAACGCCGATTCGGTGGTGTTCTTCAAGCAGAGCAATCCCGACTACGAGGCCGGCAGCAAGCTGCTGGCGCACCTGATCATGACCAAGGAGTTCCAGACCGTCTTCAACCAGGCCAAGGGCTCGATCCCGGCGCGGCTCGACATCGATCTGAGCCAGGGCTTCAACCCCTGCCAGCAGCTTTCGCAGAAGGCGCTGGCCGACAGCATCAAGGCCGGGACCGCCGTGCTGAGCATGGCGCACAACATGTCGGTGTTGCAGAAGTATCGCGGGGCGATGATGGAGGTGATCTCCGAATTCGTGAACGACCCGAAGATGACCTCCAAGGATGCCGCCAGCAAACTGGGCGACGCCGTCGAAGCGCAGATGTGAGCCGGGAGGCCGTGACCTGCGGAATGCCCGGGTGACCTGATGGACGGGAACACGCGGGCCTACGCGGCACCGGTGGGCGGCGGCACCGCCGGCAGGCGGCCCGCCAGGGCAAGGTGGCACCGGATCGTGCCGCAAATGGTGGTGGCGCCGTCGGTGGCGGCGTCGCTGGTCTATGTCGTGGTGTTCTCGCTGTGGACGGTGTGGATTTCGGTGTCGAAATCCACCCTGCTGCCCGACTACGGCTTTGCCGGGTTCCAGCCCTATGTGTCGCTGTGGAGCAACCATCGCTGGAACATCGCCTACACCAACCTGTTCATCTTCGGCTCGCTGTATGTGGCCGGCTCCGCGCTGATCGGCCTGGCACTGGCCATTCTGATCGACCAGCGCGTGCGGGCAGAGGCGATCTGGCGCTCGATCTTCCTGTACCCGCTGGCGATCTCGTTCGTGGTGACCGGCACGGTCTGGCGCTGGATCTTCAACCCGACCACCGGGTTGCAGCACCTGGTTCACCAGCTCGGCTGGACCGGGTTCTCGTTCGACTGGATCGTGCAGCGCGACCGGGCGATCTACACCGTCGTCGTCACCGGCATCTGGCAGGCGTCCGGGTTCGCGATGGCATTGTTCCTGGCAGGCCTGCGCGCGGTCGACCCCGACCTTGTAAAGGCGGCGCGGATCGACGGCGCGCGGATGCCGCGCATCTATCGGCGCATCATCCTGCCCTCGATCCGGCCGATCTTCATCGCCGTGCTGGTGATCCTGCTGCAATTCGCCATCAAGACCTTCGACCTGGTGCTGGCGTTGACATCCGGCGGCCCCGGCATCTCCACCACCATGCCATCCATCTATGTGTACGACCTGATGTTCCAGCGCGGCCAGCTCAACGAGGGCGCGGCGGCGGCGATCATGATGCTGGCGGCGCTGCTGGCGATCCTGGTGCCATACGGCGTCTGGAGCGGCTGGCGGCTGCGGCGGGCGAATGCCGATGGCTAGCGCGACAGTGTACGCGGACATGGACGTGCCCAGCCCATGGCGTCACCGCCGCGCGAAGATCGGCGTCTATGTGGCGCTGACCGCGTTCGCGGCGTACTACCTGCTGCCGCTCGCCGTCGTGGTGCTCAACTCGTTCCGCAACCTCGACGACCTCGGCCGCAACGGGCTGCTCAGCGTCCCGCATAGCTTCTCGCTGGCGCACTGGTCGGTGGTGTGGAACTCGTACTGTGTCAGCGGCGGCTGCCACGGCATCTCGCCGTTCTTCTACAACTCGCTGGAAATGGCCATCCCGGCCACGCTGATCTCGACCATGCTGGGCGCGGTGAACGGCTACGTGCTGTCCAAATGGCGCTTCTTCGGCTCGGAGACGCTGTTCCTGCTGCTGACCCTGGGTGTGTTCATGCCCGGCCAGATGGTGCTGCTGCCCTGGGCGATCACGCTGGGCACGCTCGGGCTGAGCAACACCATCCCCGGCCTGATCCTGGTGCATTGCGTGCAGGGGCTGAGCTTCGCCACGCTGTTCTGCCGCAACTACTACGTCAACATCCCCGACGAGCTGATCCGCGCGGCGCGGATCGACGGCGCCGGGTTCTGGCGCATCTTTCGCAAGATCGTCCTGCCGCTGTCGCCGCCGATCCTGATCGTCACCATCATCTGGCAGTTCACCGGCATCTGGAACGACTTCCTGTTCGGCGTCACCTTCTCGTCGGGCGCCAACCAGCCGATCACCGCCGCGCTGATCGCCCTGGCCACCGCCGGCACCGCCGTCCACGAGTACAACGTCGAGAGCGCCGCAGTGCTGATCGGCGCGTTGCCGCCGCTGCTGATCTACCTGCTCGGCGGCCGCTACTTCGTGCGCGGGCTTACCCAGGGCGCCGTCAAGTAGATGGGAGCGGTTGCATAGATGGCCTCGCTGAACATCCGCCACGTCACCAAGCGGTTCGGCGCGCACGAGGTGCTGCGGGACATCGACCTCGACGTGGAGCCGGGCGAGTTCGTGGTGCTGGTCGGCCCGTCCGGCTGCGGCAAGTCGACCCTGCTGGCGATGATCGCCGGGCTGGAGACGGTCAGCGCCGGCGAGATCAGCATCGGCGGGCGCGTGGTCAACGACGTGGAGCCGATGGACCGCGACATCGCCATGGTGTTCCAGTCGTACGCGCTCTATCCGACCATGACCGTGCGCGAGAACATCACCTTCGGCATGGAGTCGCGCCGCGTGCCGAAGGCGCAACAGAGGGCGGCGTTGGCGCGGGTTGCCGGCCTGTTGCAGATCGAGCCGCTGCTCGGACGCAAGCCGGCGCAGCTCTCCGGCGGGCAGCGGCAGCGGGTGGCGATGGGGCGTGCATTGGTGCGGGAGCCGGCGCTGTTCCTGTTCGACGAGCCGCTGTCCAACCTCGACGCCAAGCTGCGCATCGAGATGCGCACCGAGATGAAGAAGCTGCACCACAACCTCCGCAACACCACTGTGTACGTCACCCACGATCAGGTCGAGGCGATGACGCTGGCCTCGCGCATCGCCGTGATGCACCAGGGCCGGTTGCAGCAGTTCGATGCCCCGCGCGTGGTCTATGAGCGCCCCGCCAACATGTTCGTGGCCGGCTTCATGGGCGCTCCGGCGATGAACTTCCTGCCGGCGCGGATCGTGGCGGTCGACAACCGCATGATGGTGGCGCTGGACGGCGACAGCGGCACGCTGCCGTTGCCGGCGGGCTATCCCGGCGCCATGCAGCAGTCCGGCCGCCGCGTGGTGCTGGGCATCCGTCCGGAGACGCTGGCCGATGCGACGAGGCTGCGCCTGGAACCGGGCCGCGATGTCGGGGTGGTCGATGGCGTGGTCGAGGTGGTGGAGCCGACCGGGCCGGAGACGATGGTCGTGGTGCGGCTGGGTGGGCGCGAGGTGATCGCACGGTTCGAGAGCGATGCCGCCCCGGCGGTGGACGACCATGTGTCGCTGGCGGTGGACATGGCCCGCGCCTGCCTGTTCGATCCCGAAACGCAGCGCCTGATTTGACGAGGCCGGCATGAGCTTCACGACATACGCCAGCCTGAACGGGCGCGTGGTACTGGTCACCGGCGGCGGCAGCGGCATCGGCGCCGCCATGGTCACGGCGTTCGCGCAGAACGACTGCCGCGTGGCATTCGTGGACATCGACGTGGCCGCGTCGGAGGCGCTGGTCGCGGAACTGTCCGGCTGCCGGCACGCGCCGCTGTTCGTCGCCTGCGACCTGACCGACATCCCGGCACTTCAGGCAGCCATCGTGCGCGTTCGCGCAGCACTCGGACCCATCTCCGTGCTGGTCAACAACGCCGCCAACGACGAGCGGCACGCGGTCGATGCGGTCACGCCGGAGTACTGGGACCGGACCATGGCGGTCAATCTGCGCCACCAGTTCTTCGCGGCGCAGGCGGTGCGGGGCGACATGCGCGAACTGGGCGGCGGCTCGATCGTCAACTTCAGTTCGATCGCCTGGATGGGCGGCGGCGTCGGTTTCATCGGCTACAGCACCGCCAAGGCCGGCGTGGTCGGCCTGACCCGCAGCCTGGCGCGCGAATTCGGGCCGGATCGCATCCGCGTCAACGCCATCGCACCGGGCGCCGTCATCACGCCCCGGCAGCGTCGGTTATGGATGTCCGAAGCGGACGTGGCGGCGGTCGTGCGGCGGCAATGCCTGAGTGTCCAGCTACAGGCCGGCGACATCGCCAGCGCCGCGCTGTTCCTGGCGTCCGACGACAGCGCCATGATCACCAAGCAGTGCCTGATCGTGGATGGCGGCCTGCACTGATCGCGGGTGGGCGAAGGAGAGCGAGATGCTGCGGGTTGGGCTGAACCCCTATGGGCTGACCTACCATCTCGGCCTGCAAGGCCGTGGCACCGCGCGGGCCAACCCGCACGCGCGCGGGCTGGAAGGCTTCATCGAGCTGGCCCAGGAACTCGGGGCAAGGACGCTGGAGTTGGCCGAGCTGTGGCTGACCCCGCTCGATGCCGCCGGCCTGGCCGCCTTGCGCGCCCGGCTCGACGCGCTGGGCATGGCGCCGGTGGTCAGTTCCGGCCTGCAACAGGGCGATTTCAACGCCTGCATCCGTGCGGCGCAGGGCCTTGGCGCGACGCTGATCCGGTTCGCCCTCACCCCGATCCTGTGTGGCGACCGCGCGGCGGCGGGAGCGGCGTGGGCCGAACTGGTCGCCGGCGTGCGCGCGAAGCTGGCCGCCTACGCGCCGGTTGCCGCCGATGCCGGCGTGGTCATCGTCATCGAGAACCATCAGGATTTCACCAGCCGCGAACTGGTCGCCCTGTGCGAGTCGTGCGGTCCGTCCGTCCGCATCGTCTATGACACCGGCAACAGCTTTCCGGTCGGCGAGGCTCCGCTCGACTTCACGCGGGTCGTGGCACCCTATGTGCGCCACGTGCACCTGAAGGACTACCGGGCGCAGGCGACCGACCAGGGCTTCCGGCTGGTACGCTGCGCCATCGGCGACGGCGCGGTGCCGTTCACGGAGTTGGTCGCGATCCTGCGCGAACACCACGACACGCTGCCCGCCGTGCTGGAACCGGGCGCGTTGGACATGCGCCATGTGCGCCTGCTCACCCCCGCGTGGTGGCAGGGCTACGCGCCCCGAACTGCCCTCGAACTGGCGGCGTGCCTGGCTGCGACGCGCCGCCACCGGCTACCCGAGGACGCGGATATCCGCACGCCGTGGGAGCGGGGCGACGATGGCGCGGTGGCGCAATACGAACTCGACATGATCCGGCGCAGTGCGGCGAACATGCGGGCGCTGGGTATCATGGAAGCGGAGCAGGGCAGATGACCAAGGAACTGAGTGGCAAGGTCGCGTTCGTCACCGGATCGGGACGCGGGCTGGGCTTTGCCATCGCCCGCCGGCTGGCCGAACTTGGCGCCGATGTCGCGGTCCACGACCTGACCTGGAACGCTACGGCGAAATATGGCGAGGCGGCCAACCTGGGCGCGGTGGCGGCGGAGTTGGAGGCGTTGGGCGTCCGCACCACGGCTGTGACGGGCAACATCGGCGATCAGCACGCCGTGGCCCGGATGAAGACGGAGATCGAGGCGAAGCTCGGCCCGGTGCAGATCCTGGTCAACTGCGCTGGCGGCGACATCGGGGCGGCGGGCGGCAAGCCGGTGCCCAACGACGTGCTCGGCATTCCGCTGGAGGATATCCAGTCGCTGACCAACAACAACCTGATCGGCACCATGCTGGTGTGCCAGGCCTTCGTGCCCACGATGGTGGTGGCGGGCGCTGGCTCCGTCGTCAACATCGGCTCCTCGGCGGCCCATGCCGGCTACTCGAACGGCGCCATCTACGCGACGCTGAAGGCCGCCGTGGTCCACTACACGCGCTGCCTCGCCGCCGAGGTGCAGGACGACGGCGTGCGCATCAACGCGGTCAGCCCCGGTCCCACCAAGACGGCGCGGTTCCAGGCGACCCGGGTGGTCGATCCGGCGCAGATGGACAGTACCCGCAAATCGCTGCGCCGCTACGCCGAGCCATCCGAGGTGGCCGACGCGGTGGCGTTCCTGGCCGGCCATGGCGCGCGCTTCATCAACGGCCAGGTGTTGCGCGTGGATGGTGGCGCCACGCTGTATCCGGGCTGATGACGGGCGAATTTGCCGTCGCGTTCCGCCGCCGTATTACATTGACGAAATCGCTCTCGCGATGCCTTGATCGCCTCGGGGGAGAAAACGAATAACCATGCTGCCAGCGCTGCAAATGGATCCAGTGCTACGATTGGATGGCGTGGTGAAGTCGTTCCCAGGCGTCAAGGCGCTGAAGGGCGTCTCGTTCGACGTGACCGCCGGCGAGGTCCATGCCCTGTTGGGCGAGAACGGCGCCGGCAAATCGACGCTCATCAAGATCATGTCCGGCGTCTATGCCCCCGATGCCGGGCGGCTGCTGATCGACGGCAACCCGGTCACGCTGGACGGCCCGCACGCCGCCCGCGCCGCCGGGATCGCCACTATCTATCAGGAACTGCTGCTGTTCCCCGAACTGAGCGTGGCCGAGAACATCTTCATGGGCCACGCGCCACGGACGCGCTTCGGCGGCCTCGACTGGCCGGCGATGCGCGCGCGCGGGCGGGAGCTGCTGGCCTCGCTCGACATCGCCGATCTCGATGTGGACCAGATCGTCGGCACCCTGTCGGTCGGCAACCGCCAGCGCGTCGAAATCCTGCGCGCGCTGTCGCAGGACGCGCGCGTGCTGATCATGGACGAGCCGACGGCGGCGCTCACCGAACACGACGTGCAGCGGCTGTTCAGGATCGTGCGGCGGCTGCGCGAGCGCGGTGTCGGCATCGTCTATATCAGCCACCGCATGGAGGAGATATTCCTCCTCGCCGACCGCGTCAGCGTGCTGCGCGACGGCGCCTATATCGGCACCCGCGCGGTGTCCGAGACCGACAGCGGCGAGTTGATCCAGATGATGGTGGGCCGCCGGATCGAGAACCTGTTCCCCAAGGTGACGGTTGCGATCGGCGCGCCGGTGCTGGAGGTGCGCCAACTCACGCGCCTGCCCCGCACGCGCGGCATCAGCCTGACCGTCCATGCCGGCGAGATCGTCGGCCTGGCCGGGCTGGTCGGCTCCGGGCGCAGCGAGCTGGCGCAGACGGTGTTCGGCATCACCCCCGCGACCAGCGGCGAAATCCTGGTCAAAGGCCGCGCGGCGCGGGTCGCATCGCCGGCCGACGCGGTGGCGCTCGGCATCGCCTACGTGCCGGAGGATCGCGGCACGCAGGGGCTGGTGCGGGCGATGAACGTGCGCGAGAACATGTCGCTGTCGGTGCTGCGGGCGATGTCGCATGGCGGCTTCATCGACGAGGGCGCGGAGGTGCTGCTGGCCGATGCCGGGGTGGCGCAGTTCAGCATCCGCACCGCCAGCATCGAGACCATCGCCAACAAGCTGTCCGGCGGCAACCAGCAGAAGATCGTGCTGGGCAAGTGGCTGGCGACCAAGCCGCGCGTGCTGATCCTGGACGAGCCGACGCGCGGCATCGACGTGGGCGCCAAGGCGGAAATCCACCGGCTGATGGGCGAGCTGGCCGGGCAGGGGCTGGCGATCCTGATGATCAGCAGCGAGTTGCCCGAGGTGCTGGGCATGAGCGACCGCGTGCTGGTGGTGCGCGAGGGCCGCATCGTGCTCGAACTGCCGCGCATCGAGGCGACGCAGGAGCGCGTGGCCGGGGCGATGATGGCGGTGGCGGTGTGAGCGCGTCGGCGCAGGGCACGCTGCGGCTGGGCCGCGTGCAGGTGTCGCAGGAATGGCTGCTGGCATTCGCCATCGGCGCGCTGATGCTGGTGGTCGGACTGATAAACCCGCGCTTCGTCGCCATGCGCAACTTGCAGACGATCCTGCTGGGCAATGCCTACATCGCCATTGCCGCCATCGGCATGTCGATGGTGATCGTGTCCGGCAACATCGACATCTCGGTCGGCGCGCTGATCGGCGTGCTGGCCGTCATCAGCGGCTCGCTGGCGGTGGCGGGGGTGCCGATCCTGCTGTGCTGGCTTATCCCGGTGCTGCTTGGCATCTGCGCGATGCTGGTGATGGGGGCGCTGGTCGCCTACCTGCGCATCCCCTCCATCGTGGTGACGCTGGGGATGCTGAGCATCCTGAAAGGCGGGCTGATCAGCGCCACCGGCGGCGCCTGGATCACCAACCTGCCGGACGGCTACGCCCTGGCGCATGTCTGGGTGCTAGGGGTGGCGCCCATGCCGGTGGTGGCGATGGTGGGATTGACCACCGCCGCCGCGTGGTGGATGCGCAACACCGCACTCGGGCGTTCGATCTATGCGGTCGGCGGCAACGCGGAGGCGGCGCGGCTGTGCGGCATCCCGCGCGAGCGCACCATCATGATGGTGTTCGGCATCCACGGCCTGTTCGCCGGCATCGCGGCGGTGATGTTCGCCACGCAACTGAGCGTGATCCAGTCCACGGTGCCATCCAACCTGGAACTGACCATCATCACCGCCGCCGTGGTCGGCGGCGTGTCGATCCTGGGCGGCATCGGCACTGCGGTCGGCGCTACCCTGGCCGCGATCCTGATCGCCGCGATCGGCTCCAGCCTGATCTTCGTCAACATCTCGCCATACTGGCTGCGCGCGGTGCAAGGCCTGCTGATCCTGGCAACGGTGCTGGCCGACATCCTGCGCCGGCGACGGCGCGGCCAGATGACATGAGAGGGATGACATGAGCACGCTGCGGCTGACGCTCCCGCGCGTGGCGCCGCACGAGGTGGTGCTGGCCGCCATCCTGGCCGTGACGCTGGCCATTCTCGCCGCATTCACTGACCGCTTCCTGACTGTCGACAACCTGCTCAACCAGGGCCGGCTGATGACCGAGGTGGGATTGATCGCGCTGCCGATGACCCTCGTCATCATCACCGGGGGGATCGATCTCTCGGTCGGCTCGACGCTCGGGTTGTGCGCGATAATGCTCGGCTACAGTTGGCAGAACTGGCATTTCCCGCTGCCGCTGGCGATTGCCTTCGCAATCCTGCTGGGGGCTGCCTGCGGTGCGGTCAACGGCTGGTTCATCACCCGGATGCGGGTGCCGCCGCTGATCATGACGCTCAGCACGCTGGCGCTGTACCGTGGGCTCGCCGAGGGCATCAGCCAGGCGCATTCGGTGCGCGGCTACCCGGACTGGTTCTATGCCGTCGGCCAGTACAATGCCTGGGGCGTGCCCAGCCAGTTGTGGATCATGCTGGTGGCAATAGTGGTATTCTGGGTGGCGCTGTCGCGCACCACCTTTGGCCGCGCGCTGTACGCGATGGGACACAACGAGGTCGCGGCGCGCTTTTCCGCCATCCCGGTCGCGCGCATAAAACTGCTGATCTACACCGCGTCCGGGATGATGGCGGGGCTGGCCGCATTCATCTTCGTCAGCCGCGTCAGCACCACCCGCAGCGACATGGGCACCGGCATCGAGCTGGACGTGATCGCCGCCGTTGTGCTGGGCGGCACCAGCATCTTCGGCGGCACCGGCACCATCGCCGGCACCGTGCTGGGCCTGGCGCTGATCCAGTTGTTGAAGAACGGGCTGGCGCTGACCGGGGTCAAGGGCGACGCCACCATCGTCGTCATCGGCACCGTGCTGATCGCCTCCATCCTGATCACCGATTTCGCCCAGCGGCGGCGCGAGCGTGGCCGCTGACGGAACGACGTGCCTGATTGCCTCAACAAGAAACGTGGGAGAGACACGATGAACATGAAGCTGACCGCGCTGCTGCTGGGCGCGAGCCTGCTGACCGGACACGCCGCCTATGCCGCCGCCAAATGGGATGGCGGCGACGACCTGCCGACCAACCCGCTGTCCTGCGACGCAACACCGGGCACGGTCGCGGCCAAGGCCTACGATGGTGGCGTTGCGAAAGGCGCTCCCGACAAAGCGGGCAAGCCGATCACGCTGGTGGACGTGCCGAAGCTGATCGGCATCGGCTACTTCAACGCCACCACCAAGGGCGAGCAGGCCGCCGCCGCCGAGCTCGGCAACGTGAAGGTCACCACCGACGGTCCGACCGAAGCCAAGATCGACGAGCAGATCAAGTTCATCGACAACTACATAACGCGCGGCGTCGACGGCATACTGTTCGCAGCCAACGATCCGGTGGCGATCTCGCCGGTGTTGAAGAAGGCGCTGGGCAAGGGCATCCACGTGGTCGGCTACGACGCCAACTCGCAGCCCGACGCGCGCGAGTGGTTCGTCAACCAGGCGCAGTTCAACGGCATCGCCAAGTCGATGATAGACTCGATGGC
>JAYTQW010000031.1:0-8399 GCA_043746535.1 Rhodospirillales bacterium | reverse complement strand
CGGGTCCGCGACGGCGACATCGTGCGGGTGGACGCGCTGGCTGGGCGACTCGACGTGCTGGTGCCGGAGGCGGCCTGGGCGGCGCGGGAGCCGGCGACTCTGGCGCCCGGCGCCACCGAGGGGGTCGGGCGCGAGTTGTTCGCCATGTTCCGCGCCTGTGTCGGGCCAGCCGACGTTGGTGCGGGGGTTTTCGCGGCGTCACGATTCGAGGCGTGAGTTGTTCATCCAATAAAGCGTCGGATGTCGTAACGTTCATGCCGATTTCATGGCTGACGAAAAAAAACATAGGGCTTGCGGAGGTTGATTGCTCGCAGAAAACCGCGCGCAATTCGAGCCAGAGCGGCTTTTGAGAGGTTGCTTTCGGCCACTATGGTTGACATAAAACAACATATTTTCTAACACATTAACTTTGACTAAACGATTATTGTGCGATACGGAATAGATCGCAAATTGTACGCATCAGGGGTTATGACATGGCAGGCAGCACGGTAATTTCACTTGGAAGTGTGACCGTAACATCGAATGGCGTTGATGCCGGCGCTGCCATCCAGCAGGTCAAAGACATCCTGGAAGGGACGTTAATCGGTTTCAACACTGTCGCTGGCGATGGCGATGTCCCGACCGTCGCGGCGGCCGATTTCGGTAAAATCTTTCTTGAAGTGCCGTCGAATATTAACGCAGGCGTGGTGTCGCTGCCGGCCGGCTATGCCTATGTTCTGGTCAATGACGGCTCGACTGTGACGCTGACCGGCGGCGATGCCGCCACGACGATCCTGGGCGGCACCGGCGGCTCGTTCAACTACAGCGGCGGCGCGGGCAACATCGAGAGCTCGGCCACGACCTCGAATGTCACCGACACCGTGACCGGCGCCATCATCGAGATCGATGGCAGCGGCACCGTCAAAGCCGCCGCCGGCACTACGGTCAAGGTCGACAACGGCTCGAACGTCGACGTGCGCACGATCGGTGGCGGCAGCACGGTCGACATTGGATCGCCCACAATTGCCGGCCCGAACCTGAGCCTGCTGGCCCAACTGCTTTCGCCGACGAACACCACCACCGTCGTCGCCAATGCCAGCGGCGTCTATAACGAGCGCGGCCTGTCCGCCACACTTGTCCTGAACACCGGCGCCTCCACCGTGAACCTGTTTGCAGGCAACACGACGGCGTTTGCCGGGTCTGCCGGCAACGTCTTCTACGGCAACGGCGGCAGCCTGACCTTCATCGGCGGCAACAACGCCTCCACCGTCTTCGGCGGCAGCGCGAGCGATGCGATCTTCAGCGGCCATGGTGGCGAGCTGTATGTCGAGGGTTCCGGCACAGCCAACGCGTTCATCGGCAACTCGGACTCGACTGCGGCGACGTCGACCATTCTCGGCGGCGGCAGCGGCGCCTTCTTCGGCGGCGTCCACGGCGACTCCTATTACTTGCAGAGCGGCACCAACGTCTTCGTGGCCAGCTCGGGCAGCGATACGTTGTATGGCGGCACCCACGAGCAGACGGTGTTCGGCTCGAACGCCTCCGGCTTCGATCTCTCGCTGGTCGGCACCGCCGGCGGCGTGCTCGTCACCGGCCATGGTTCGGGCACCATCGATGCCAGCCTGACCAGCACCGCCAACAACTTCTTCGACGCCTATGGCAGCAACACGCTGATCGGCGGCTCGGGCACCAACCTCTACATCGTCGCGGCGGACACGACGACCTCCGTGCACAACATCACCATCGAGAACTGGCATGCCGGCGATGCGGTGTTCCTGAAGGGCTTCGATGCGGCCAGCGTGACTGCTGCGGAGAATGCCGTCATCAGCGGCAGCAGCACGCTCAAGCTGTCCGACAACACCACCATCACCTTCGTCGGCAACCACCCGACTGGCGGCAGTGGCGGCGCCATCTTCTAGCCCGCCGGCCAGCTTCAGAACCGCTTGTGCTGAAAAGCCCGCCTCTCCCCCGAGGCGGGCTTTCCTTTTTCCCGTCCCGCGTGAATATGCCTCACCCGGCTGGTCGGGCGGGCACAGGGGCGGCATATGCAATCAGTGGTCATCGGCGTCGATGTCGGAACCGGCAGCGCGCGCGCCGGCGTGTTCACCCTGGATGGCCGCAAGCTCGGCAGCGCCGCGCGCGACATCCGCATGTGGCGGCAGGAGCCGCACTTCGCCGAGCAGTCCAGCGACGACATCTGGGCGGCGATCTGCGCCACCGTCCGCGCCGCAACGGGGCAGGCGGTGGCTGCCGCAGGCCAGATCGAGGTGCGCGGCATCGGCTTCGACGCCACCTGCTCGCTGGTGGCGTTAGACTCCGACGGCGAGCCGGTCACCGTCTCACCGAGCGGCGCGGACGCGCGGAACGTCATCGTCTGGCTCGACCACCGCGCCCTGGAACAGGCGGAGCGCATCAACCGCACCGGAGCCGACGTGCTGGCCTATGTCGGCGGCCGCATCTCACCGGAGATGCAGACGCCCAAGCTGCTGTGGCTGCGCGAGAACATGCCGCAGACCTGGGCGCGCACGGCGCTGTTCTTCGACCTGCCCGATTTCCTGACCTGGCGCGCCACCGGGGCGGACTCGCGTTCGCTGTGCTCGACCGTGTGCAAATGGACCTATCTGGGCCATGAGCGGCGCTGGGACGCGGCGTATTTCCGCGCCATAGGCCTCGATGACCTCGCTGATGAGGGGTTCCGGCGCATCGGCACCGAAATACTGCCGATGGGCGCGGCGGTCGGGCAGGGGTTGTCGGCGCGCGCGGCGGCAGAGCTGGGGCTGGAGCCGGGCATCCCGGTCGGCACCTCGGCGATCGACGCCCATGCCGGCGGCATCGGCACCATCGGCTCGACCCTGCCCGGCACGGATGCCGGGTTGACCCGTCGCCTGGCGCTGATCTGCGGCACTTCGAGCTGCCATATGGCGGTGGCGCCGGAGCCGCTGTTCGTGCCCGGCGTCTGGGGGCCGTATTTCTCCGCCATGGTACCTGGATTGTGGCTGGCCGAGGGCGGCCAGTCGGCTACCGGCGCGCTGCTCGACCATGTGGTCGGCTCGCACGCGCGCGGTGCGGCGCTGATCGCGGCGCAGAGCGCTGACAATACCATCTACGAGACATTGAACAACCGGCTGGCGGAACTGGCGCCGTCCGTGGGCTGCCCGGCGGCATTGACCCGCGACCTGCATGTGCTGCCGTATTTCCACGGCAACCGCTCGCCGCGCGCCGATCCCACGCTGCATGGCATGGTCAGCGGGCTGACGCTGTCGGCGGAGACGGATGACCTGGCGCGGCTCTATCTCGCCACCGTGCAGGCCATCGCCTATGGCACCCGCCATATCATCGAGACGCTGAACGCCCATGGCTGTGCGCTGGATACTATCATCGCCTGCGGCGGCCTGACCAAGAACCCGGTGTTCTTGCGCGAACACGCCGATGCCACCGGCTGCGCGGTGGCGTTGCCGGAGGAGCCGGACGCGGTGCTGCTCGGCTCGGCCGTGCTGGGCGCGGTGGCGGGCGGGGTGCATGGCGACGTGCAACGGGCGATGGCGGCGATGACCCGCGCGCGCATCGCCATCCAGCCGGATCGCGATGCCGCCGCCCGCTTCCACGACGCCAAATACGCCGTGTTCCACCGCTTATACGACGACCAGATGGCCTATCGCGGCCTGATGACAGCGGCCGAGGCGAAATAGCCTCGCCTCCCCACCGGGCGGATGCTACGCTTGCGCGCAATTGCCCAGCATAGGGCAGGGAGGAGCGTTGCGTGGCGGGTGAAGGCGACAGTGACCGCGTGCGGCAGCATCAGGCGCGCCAGGAGCAGGCGTTGCGGGCGGCATGGCTCTATTACGTGGCCGGACGCACCCAGGACGAGATCGCCGCCCAACTCAACACCTCGCGCCAGGGCGCGCAACGGCTGGTGTCGCGCGCGGTGGCGGAGAAGTTGATCCGGTTCCGCTTCGACCATCCGATCGGCGCCTGCATGGAACTGGGCGAGGCGCTGGTCGAGCGCTTCGGCCTGCGCCATTGCCATATCGTGCCGTCCGACCCGCTGATGACCGGCAACTCGGCCGCCATTGCCATCGCTGGCGCGCAGTACCTAGAGCATTGGTTTGCACAGCGCGCGCCCATGGTGATCGGTTTTTCCACCGGGCGCACCCTGCGCGCCATCGCCGAGGAGATGGCGCCGGTCGACGCGCCGCAGCACAAGGTGTTCTCGCTGTGCGGCACCATGGCCTGGAACGGTCGGGCCGGCTGGTACGAGCCGCTGATGCGCGTAGTCGAGCGCACCGGCGCGCAACTGTTCCCGATGCCGACGCCGGTGGTGGCCGCGACCATCGAGGAGCGCGACCTGGTGCAGAGTCAGCGGCCGTTCCAGATGCTGCGCACGCTGGCCGAGGACGCGCGCTGCCTGATGGTCGGCGTCGGCCATGTCGGCTGGCAGGCGCCGCTGCACCAGGGCGGCTTCATCACCGATGCCGAGCTGACCGAGTTGATCGAGGCCGGCGCGGTCGGCGAGATCGCCAGCCGCAGCTTCAACGCCCAGGGCGTGTTCATCAGCTCGCCGGTCAACGACAGGGTGATCGCACTGCCGCTCAGCATGCACCCCAACTGCGTCCGCATCGGCGTGGGCGGCGGCTTGTCAAAGGTCGTGGCACTGCGGGCAGCGTTGACCGGGCAGGCCATCAACGCGCTCATCACCGACGAGGCGACCGCCGCCGCGATTCTGCAACGACGGACCAATTCCTGATGCCGAAAACCTTGACGTTATCGGTGAAAACTGTTCATTTGCCGATGCGGTGGGCATAAGCTCACAGAGCAGGGGGAAACAGGATGCGTCCAATCAAGCTCGCGGCGGGTCTCGCCGTGGCCATCACCGGCGCGGTCGGCATGGCGGCATCGCCGGCCAGGGCCGCGACGATCACCGTCGCCACCGTGAACAACAGCCAGATGGTCGAGATGCAGAAGCTCTCGCCGATCTGGGAGAAGCAGACCGGCAACAAGGTCAACTGGGTGGTGCTGGAGGAGAACGTGCTGCGCCAGCGCGTGACCACGGACATCGCCACCAGTGGCGGCCAGTTCGACGTGGTCACCATCGGCTCCTACGAGACGCCGATCTGGGGCAAGCTCGGCTGGCTGGTGCCGGTCGACGACATGCCCGTCAGCTACAACATGGACGACATATTCCCCTCGGTGCGCGCCGCGCTATCGACCGGCGGCCACCTGTACGCGCTGCCGTTCTATGCGGAAAGCTCGTTCACCTACTACCGCAAGGACCTGTTCGACGCCGCCGGCCTGAAGATGGCCGATCAGCCGAAATACGCGGACATCGAGGCGGCCGCCGCCAAGCTGACCGACAAGGGCAAGCAGCAATACGGCATCTGCCTGCGTGGCAAGCCGGGCTGGGGCGAGAACATGGCGTTCTTCGACACGCTGGTGAACACCTTCGGCGGCCGCTGGTTCGACATGAACTGGAAGCCGCAGCTCGAGACTAAGCCGTGGCATGACGCCGCCGACTTCTACCTGAAGATGCTGACGCAGTATGGCCCCCCGGGCGCCAGCGCCAACGGCTTCAACGAGAACCAGGCGCTGTTCGCAACCGGCCATTGCGCCATGTGGATCGACGCCACCTCCGGCGCCGGCTTCATCTTCGACCCGAAAAGCAGCCAGGTGTCCGACAAGACCGCCTTCGCCGCCGCCCCAACCGCGGTGGTGCCGAACGGCGCCAACTGGTTCTGGTCCTGGGCGCTCGGTATCCCCAAGACCAGCAAGCAGGTCGAAGCCGCCAAGGCGTTCCTGGCCTGGTCGACCTCGGCTGACTACATCAAGCTGGTCGGCGACACCGACGGCTGGGGCATCGCCCCTCCCGGCACGCGCAAGTCGACCTACGCCAACGCCGACTACGTGAAGGCGGCGCCGTTCGCCGCCATCGTCGAGAAGGCGATCATGTCCGCCGACCTGGCCCACCCGACCAAGGACCCGGTGCCGTACACCGGCGTCCAGTACGTGGCCATCCCGGAGTTCCAGGGCATGGGCACGACGGTCGGCCAGATGCTGGCGGGCGCCTTGACCGGCCAGACCGATACCGCTGGCTTCCTGAAGGAGGCGAACGCTTCGGTCGCTTCGACCATGCAACAGGCTGGCTACGGCAACTGATTTAGCCGATTGACGGAAATCCTCCCCTGCCGCGCGCGGCAGGGGAGGGCGCCGCCCATTTGATCCGGCTTTTTAGCGTCCACGCGGCTACGTCCAAACGGGGGATCACAGAACATGGCGCAAGCACTTGCCCTGGGTGGGCATGTCAGCAAGCCTGGAACCGCGACCAAGAAGGGTGCCGGCGGCGGCGTCAGGACGCTCCCGCTGGTGGGGCCTTCGGTGCTGCTGCTGCTGGTCTGGATGATCGTGCCGCTGCTGATGACGGTGTATTTCTCGCTGCGCCGCTACAACCTGGTCAACCCGAACATCCACGGCTGGGCCGGGTTCAACAACTACCTGTACCTGCTGCGCGACCCGGCGCTGTACTCGTCGCTGTGGATCACCGTGGTCCTGCTGGGCGCCGTGCTCATCATCACCATCGTCTTCGGCGCCATGCTGGCCGCCCTGTTCGTGCAGGATTTCTGGGGCCAGGGCATCGCCCGCGTGCTGATGATCTCGCCGTTCTTCGTCATGCCGACGGTCAGCGCGCTGGTCTGGAAGAACCTGCTGATGAACCCGGTCAACGGGTTGTTCGCGTATTTCTCCCACTCGCTCGGGCTGGAATCGATCGACTTCTTCGGCGCCCACCCTCTCGTCTCCGTCATCATCATCGTGTCGTGGGAGTGGCTGCCGTTCGCCTTCCTGATCCTGTTCACCTCGCTGCAATCGCTCGACGAGGAGCAGTTGGAGGCAGCCCGCCTGGACGGCGCCGGCGCCTTGTCGATCTTCTGGTTCATCCAGATCCCGCATATGAGCCGCTCGCTCTCCATCGTCATGATGATGGAGACCATTTTCCTGCTCGGCACCTTCGCCGAGATCTACGTGACGACTTCCGGCGGGCCGGGCATCGCCACCACCAACCTGGCATTCCTGATCTACCAGCGCGCGCTGCTGGCCTACAACGTCGGTGGCGCTTCGGCGGCGGGCGTGATCGCCATTATCCTGGCCAACATCCTGGCCGCCTTCCTGGTACGAACCATGGCGCGGAGGCTCGACGTATGAGTGCCCGGATGGCCGGCAGCCGGCCCAACCCATTCCCCGGCATCGTCGCCTGGCTGGTGGCGCTGCTGATGTTCGGCCCGATCGCGTGGATGACCCTGGCCAGCTTCAAGACCGAGGTGCAGGCGGTGCAGACGCCGCCGCTGCTGATCTTCACGCCGACACTGGACAACTACGTCAGCATCTTCGCGCAGGCGGACTACCTGTCGTTCGCGCTGAACAGCGTCATCGTCTCGTTCGGCTCGACCATCGTCATCCTGCTGCTGGCGGTGCCGTGCGCCTTCGCCATGTCGTTCTACCCGACCGCGCGCACGCGGGGCACGCTGCTGTGGATGCTGTCGACCAAGATGCTGCCGGCGGTGGGCGTGCTGGTGCCGATCTACCTGCTGGCGCGCGACACCCACCTGCTGGACAGCAAGACCGCGCTCATCATCATCTACGTGCTGAGCAACCTGCCGATCGCGGTGTGGATGCTGTTCACCTTCATGCGGGAGACGCCGAAGGACATCATCGAGGCCAGCCGCATCGACGGCGCCAGCCTGCGGCAGGTGATCTTCATCGTGCTGCTGCCGCTGGTGATGCCGGGCATCGCCTCGACCGGGCTGCTGCTGGTGATCCTGTCCTGGAACGAGGCGTTCTGGAGCCTCAACCTGACAGTGCATGACGCGGCCCCGCTGACGCAGTTCATCGCCTCGTTCTCGGCGCCGCAGGGGTTGTTCTGGGCCAAGCTGTCGGCCGCCTCGGTGCTGGCGATCGCACCTATCCTGGTGTTCGGCTGGATCAGCCAGCGCCAGTTGGTGCGCGGCCTCACCTTCGGCGCCGTGAAGTAGTCTTCGTTCATCGCAGGGGAATGCTATGTATCTGCAAAAGTACGACCTCAAGGGCCGCGTCGCCGTGGTCACCGGCGGCGGGCAGGGGATCGGCTTCGCCTGCGCCCAGGCGCTGGGTGAGGCCGGCGCCCATGTCGTGGTCGGCGAGATCCGCCCGGAACGGGTGGCCGAGGCGGTCGCCCAGTTGCAGGCGCTCGGCATCTCCGCCTCGGGCGACACGCTGGATGTGACCGACTCGGCCAGCGTCGCAGCCCTGGCGGCCAAGGTCGGCCGCGAGCATGGCGGCGCGTCGATCCTGGTCAACAACGCCGGCATCGCCGAGAGCGACGTGCGGGCGGAAGACACCACCGACGCGCATTGGCGCAAGCACATGGCGGTCAACCTCGACGGCCTGTTCTACTG
>JAYTQW010000030.1:0-13047 GCA_043746535.1 Rhodospirillales bacterium | reverse complement strand
GATCCCGGTCATCGTCGATTTCTGGGCGACGTGGTGCGGCCCCTGCAAGACGCTGACGCCCACGCTGGAGAAGGTCGTGCGCAGCGCCGCTGGCCGGGTACGGCTGGTGAAGGTCGACGTGGACAAGAACGCGGCGCTGGTCCGGCAGTTGGCGCAGCTTGGCCTGCCGATGCAGTCGATCCCGACCGTCGCCGCCTTCTGGCAGGGCCAGATCGCCGATATGTTCCAGGGCGCCCTGGCGGAGTCGGAGGTGAAGCGGTTCGTCGAGGCGCTGCTGAAGCTCGGCGGCGGCAGCATGCCCACCGCCGACCTGCTGGCCGAGGCCCGGGCCGCAATGGAGGCGGGCCAGCCACAGGACGCGGCGGAGCTGTTCAGTGCCCTGCTGGAGCAGGAGCCGGAGAGTCCGGAGGCCTGGGGCGGTCTGGTCCGCGCCCTGCTGGCCATGGGCGATGCCGCGCAGGCCGAGCAGGCGCTGGCCGAGGTGCCGGTCAAGATCGCCGACCATGCCGAGATCGCCGGCGCCCGCAGTGCGTTGCGTCTGGCCGAGGAGGGTGCGCGTGCGCGTGGCATGCTGGCCAGCTTCGAGCAGCGACTCGCCGCCGACGCCGACGACCACGCGGCGCGCTATGAGCTGGCGACCGCGCTGAACGCCATGGACCGCCGGGCAGAGGCGGCGGAGGCGTTGCTGGAGATCATGCGCCGCGACCGCGCCTGGAACGAGGACGCGGCCCGACTGCGGCTGCTGGCGTTGTTCGAGGCCTGGGGCTTCGACGACCCCGACACGATGGCGGCGCGGCGCAGGCTGTCGGCGCTGCTGTTCCGGTGATGGCCGCACAGAACGCCGCCGCCGATAGCCTGCCTGCGGAAATCGCGGTGTTTCCGCTGACCGGGGCGCTGCTGCTGCCGCATGGCCGGCTGCCGCTCAATATCTTCGAGCCGCGTTATCTCGCCATGGTCGAGGATGCGCTGGCCAGTGGCCGTGTGATCGGCATCGTGCAGCCCAGCCCGCAACAGGCCGCCGGGCCGCATGGTCCGGGGCTGTACAACATCGGCTGCATGGGCCGCATCACCAGCTTCAGCGAGGCCGATGACGGACGTTTCCTGATTACCCTGAGCGGCATGACCCGGTTCACCATTATCGAGGAATTGCCGTCCCGGCGTGGCTACCGCCGCGTGCGGGCAGATCTGGCGCCATTCGCCGGGGACCTCGACCTACAGGGCGGGGGTGCCGGTTTCGACCGGATGGAGTTGCTGGCATCGTTGCGCAGCTACTTCCAGCGTCGCGGCTTCGATGCCAACTGGGACGCCATCGACCAGATGGAGGACGAGGCGTTGGTGGTGACGCTGGCCATGGTCTGCCCGTTCGAGCCGGCGGAGAAGCAGGCGTTGCTGGAAGCCGACACCCCGGCCGACCGGGCGCAGACGTTGATGGCGCTGTTGCAGATCGACGCCTACAGCCCGGACAGCGATACCGATCGTGACAAGCCCGGCGGCCGGCCGCGCGCCAGTTGAGCCGCGCCATCGATGAGGACCACTGGCCATGACCGAACCTTCCGTTCCGAACAGCGCCGCAGTTGATCCCAGGCTGCTGGAAATCCTGGTCTGCCCGGTCACCAAAGGGCCGTTGCGGTATGACCGCGCGGCCCAGGAGTTGATCAGTCACGGCGCCCACCTGGCCTATCCGATCCGTGACGGCATCCCGATCATGCTGCCCGACGAGGCGCGGCATCTGGACGGCCAGTGACGCCCACACCGACCGAACTGCGCCTGAACCGGGCCGAACGCCGGCTCGATGTGGATTTCGGCGGTGGCGACCGCTTCAGCTTTCCAGCCGAGTTCCTGCGTGTGGAAAGTCCCAGCGCCGAGGTGCAGGGGCATAGCCCGTCGGAGCGCAAATTCATCCCCGGCCGCCGCGCGGTGGCGATCATGCGGGTCGAGCCGGTCGGGCACTATGCCGTGCGGCTGGTGTTCGACGACGGCCACGACACCGGCATCTATTCCTGGGACTATCTGCACCGGCTCGGCCACGAGCAGACGGCCCGCTGGGAGGCCTACATGGCCGGTCTGGGGCGGCTGGGACTCACGCGCGACCGTTGAAAGAGTTCAGGAGGTCACGTCGAGGCTGGTGACTCCCGCCGCCAGCAGGGCCAGCAGATCGGCCAGCGCCAGCGCCACACAGCCCTCGGTAAGCGCGTAATCGGGCCGCGCCACATGCAGGAAGATCGCCGAGCCGCGGCCTTTTTCCACCGGATCGTCGTTCCAGCCCAGCACGCCGATCACGTCGTAGGCGGTGTCGTCGCGCCATAGCGCCTCGTGGCGGGCCGCATGGGGGCGGCGGACCATGCGGTTGTAGTCGGCGCTGCCGGACTCGTCGCACCAGCCGTCATCTGGCGCCAACGGCTCGCGCGGCAGGCCAGGTGCCTGGGGCGGTGGCAGGCGGTCGGCCCGATACAGCACCCGGCGCAGCCGCAGCACGCCCGCCGGCGTGGCATGGTCGCCCTCGCGCTTATGCACCGCAACACCGGCCGCGCCCAACGCGGCTTGGCAGCGGCCACCCTGCCACGACACCCAGCCATCGGCCCGCACCACTGCCTGCATCGTCAAACCCTCGCTATGGCCGCACAGCAATCCATCGCAAATACGCGCGGTATAGGATTTTTCGCGGTTACGGAATATTATCCAGACGCTATAGCATTCGTAGTCCTGGCCATAACCACCGTCGGTCGTCGCCATTGAGGCGTCGTCATGCTATGATCACGCACTCGTGCGCCAACTTATGAATTCCGGCGAGACGAGCGGCATCACGTATGCGTTTGGTGTGCTCCTGACACTTTGTTACGGAACGAAGTGCCGGGGCATTGGGCGCCCGAGGTCGCACGGCGCCTTGGGACAAGCAAAAGGAAGTGCAGATGGCGGGTGAGCGGCCAATTCTGATTGTCGACGATGACCAGGCATTACGCGAGACCTTGGTCGAGCAACTGGCAGTCGACGGCGAGTTCACAGCCAGCGAGGCCAAGACGGCGGGCGAGGCGGAGGCCATGATGCTCGCGCGTGAAGCCCGTTTCGATGCCGTCATCCTTGATGTAGGCTTGCCGGACGGCGACGGCCGCGACCTCTGCGCCAAGCTGCGACGGGCCGGCGTAAAGGTGCCGATCATCATGTTGACCGGCTCCGACGAGGAGCCGGACGTGGTGCGCGGTCTGGATTCTGGCGCCAACGACTACATCGCCAAGCCGTTTCGCCTGGCCGAACTGCTGGCCCGGCTACGCGCCCAGCTACGCATCTTCGAGAACAGCGAGGACGCGGTGTTCACCATCGGGCCATACACGTTCCGTCCGGCAGCCAAGCTGCTGCAGGAGCCGCAGCGCAACCGGCGCATCCGCCTGACCGAGAAAGAAGCGGCGATCCTGAAGTTCTTGTACCGCGCCGGAACGCGGGCGGTGGCCCGGCAGGTGCTTCTGAACGAGGTATGGGGCTACAACGCGGCCGTCACCACGCACACGCTGGAGACGCATATCTACCGGTTGCGCCAGAAGATCGAGCCGGACCCGTCGAACGCGCGCCTGCTGGTCACGGAGGGCGGCGGCTACCGCCTGAACCCGGAGGATGGCGCCGTCGCGGCCTGATTGCCGCGACGAGCGAGGATCACAGCTTCGGCCCGCGCTTGCCAGTTGCCCGCGCCGTCACAGCCGCCGCCGCGATCGTCCCGGATGAGATCGGCCCGACTGAGAGGGGAGCCACTGGTGCCGTAACAGGCGACGCGAGCGTAGCCGGTGACTGCACCGCCGCAGCGGCGATCCTGGGGTCGGCCACCGCTCCGGCGCCGGTTGTGGCGCCCGCATCCTGGGAGCGCGCGAGTTGCTCGCGCAGCGCCTGCACCTCGGCCCGCAGCAGGGCCAGTTCGCGGTCGCGTGCCGCAGGCTCGCTCGGCGCCTCGCTGGCAGGATTGGACGTGGAGGCCGGCACCGGCGCGCCGGCTGGGGACGGGGATGCCGCGCCAGCGTCGTTCTCGCGGTGAAAGGGTGTGAACAGGCTCATGGCCCGCTCCATCATGGCCAGGTTCTGCCGGCTGGCTTCCTCGATGCCGAATGGCAGGAAATTGCCGATGGTCTGCTGCATGGCGATGCGGACGTGTTCCTGCTGACGCGCGAAGGTGGTCATCGCCTGTTCCAGGTAGCGCGGCACCAGGGTTTGCACGCTGTCGCCATAGAAGCCGATGAGCTGGCGCAGGAACCCGGTCGGCAGCATCGCCCGGCCCTTGCTCTCCTCATCGACGATGATCTGGGTCAGCACGCTGCGGGTGATATCGTCGCCCGTCTTCGCGTCATAAACCACGAAATCGCGCCCGACCCGGATCATGTCGGCCAGTGTTTCCAGCGTTATGTAGCTGGAACTCTCGGTATTATAGAGACGGCGGTTGGCATATTTCTTCACCACGACCGGAGGCTTCATGCTGGCTGCTTCGCGGCCTGCCACGGAACCTGGTTTGGGTTGCGTCGTTTCCGACATTGAGTCCCTCGCTTCGCCACGTTGTCGCGCAAGCCTATCATGCCGCATTGCAGCAGCCCATATTCAAAGCTTGCCGCAAATGGGACTTGCCGCAAGCGGGGCGCATACGCCACAGCCATCGGTGGAAGTGACAGCGGCGCATCATGACCGACCACCCGCCTGCCGGTTCCATGGCCGCGTTCCTGCGGGACTGCCATACCATCTGGCTGAGCGAGTTGCAGGCGCTGGCGGCGGACCGGGAGTTGATCGAGGCATGGAGCCGATGGCTCGATATAGGCTGGACCCGGACGACGCCATGCCCCGCGACGCGCGTTGATGGAGCCGCAGCCGTTCCCAGGCCCGATGCGCCGCCGTGGGCCGCGTCCGCTGGCCCAGCATCTGATCCACGCGATGCTGTTATCCGCGGCCTCGAACGTCGAATCGCCGACCTCGAGCGCCGCCTCGATTCCCTTGTCGCCGAACCACGGAGCGGCGCCTGAGCGGGCCTGGCCGGACGCTGAACTGATCGCCGGCATCGCCGCCTACCGCCGGCATCCCTGGCAACGTGAGCAGCCCGAGCAGCCTGTAATCTGGCGGGAGGGCGCCACAAGGCTGCTGGATTATAGCCAACCCAGTGCGTCCTCGGCGCTGCCCGTCGCGCCCACGTTGCTGTTCGTGCCCAGCCTGGTGAACCGGGCGCATATCCTCGACCTGCTGCCGCAACGCTCGATGCTGCGCTTCCTGGCGGCGCGCGGCGTGCGTCCGCTGCTGCTGGATTGGGGGTGGCCCGACGCGCGCAGCCGCCAGTTCAGCCTGACCGACTACATCGCCGGACGGTTGGAGCGCGCCGTGGTGGCGGCCGATGCGCCCGCGCTGGTGCTGGTCGGCTACTGCATGGGCGGCCTGCTGGCGCTGGCGGCGGCGTTGCGGCGGCCGGACCGGATCGCGGCATTGGTGCTGCTGGCGACGCCCTGGGACTTTCACGCCGATCCGGCCGCCTCGGCGCCACTCGCGCAACTGCGGCCGTTGCTGGAAGCGGCGTTGCTGACCATGGGCCAGTTGCCGGTCGATGCCTTGCAGATGTTGTTCGCCGCCATCGACCCCGGCGCGGTCGCCGCCAAATACCGCGCATTCGCGGCGCTGGACCCGCAATCGGAGCGGGCGACCCTGTTCATGGCGGTGGAGGACTGGGCCAATGACGGCGTGCCGCTGGCGGCCTCCGTCGCGCGTGAGTGCCTGGACGGCTGGTATGGCGCCAACACGCCGGCGCGCGGCGAGTGGCTCGTCGCCGGGCTGCCGGTCGATCCCACGGCGTTGCGCATGCCGTGCCTCGTCGTGGTGCCCGACCGCGACCGCATCGTGCCGCCGGACGCCGCATTGCCACTGGCTGGGTTGATTCCGGGAAGCGGCACGCATCGCATCGACACCGGGCATATCGGCATGGCCGCCGGTGCCCACGCGGCGGTCGACCTGTGGCAGCCCATGCTCGACTGGGTACGAAGCCTGCCGCCGTGACCCTGGCCGCGCATTGCCGTGGCCGTCGGTCCTAACGCTGGGCCGTGGCCGCCATGGCTGCCCGATAGACCGGAGCGTTGGACGCGCTCAGCGGCGCCCGCCCCAGGATCGCGTCGGCGGCCTTCTCGCCGATCATGATGGTGGGGGCGTTCAGGTTGCCGGTGGTCACCTGTGGCATGATCGACGAGTCCACCACCCGCAAGCCATCGACGCCGATCACCCGCATGTCCGGGCCGACCACCGCCAGCGGGTCCGACACATCGCCCATGCGGCAGGTGCCGCAGGGATGGTAGGCGCTCTCGACATGGTGCCGCAGGAAAGCGTCGATCTGCTCGTCGCTGACCACCTCGGCGCCCGGCTGGATCTCGCGCCCGCGATAGGGGTCGAACGCCGCCTGCGCGAAGATCTCGCGGGTCAGCCGCAGGCAGGCGCGGAACTCGGTCCAGTCGTCCGGGTGACTCATGTAGTTGAACAGGATGCGCGGCTTGTCGCGTGGGTTGGGCGAGGCGAGGCGGACCCAGCCGCGGCTCTTGCTGCGCATCGGGCCGACATGCGCCTGGAAGCCATGGCCCTCGGCGACGGCACGGCCATCGTAGCTGACCGCCAGCGGCAGGAAATGGTATTGAATGTCCGGATGCGTGAGGCCGGCGCGGCTATGGATGAAGCCGCAGCTCTCGAAGTGGTTGGTGGCGCCGGGGCCGGTGTGGCGCAGCAGCCACTCGGCGCCGATCAGCGCCTTGGCCAACGGCTTCTGGGTCGGATACAGCGTGATCGGCTGCGTGCTGGCGACCTGGAAGTAGAACTCCAGATGGTCCTGTAGATTCTGCCCGACGCCGGGCAGGTCCAGCACGGATGCGATGCCGTGCCGCGCCAGTTCGGCGGCGGGACCGATGCCGGACAGCATCAGCAGTTGCGGCGAGTTGATCGGGCCTGCGGCCAGGATCACCTCCGGCGCACGCGCGGTCTGTGTCCTGCCCTCATGCTCGAACAGCACCCCGGTGGCGCGGCGCCCGTCGAAGGTGACGCCGCCGGTCAGCGCGTGAGTGATGACGCGCAGGTTGGGCCGTTGCATGGCCGGACGGAGGTAGGCATTGGCCGCACTCCAGCGGCGGCCGCCATGGACGGTCATGTCCATGCGCCCGAAGCCCTCCTGCTGGAAGCCGTTGTAATCCTCGGTCAGCGGGTAGCCGGCCTGGTGCCCAGCCGCGATCCAGGCATGGTACAGCGGGTTGGCCATGCCGCCGCCGCGCGTGTGCAGCCTGCCGGCGTCGCCCCGGTACTCGTCGCCGCCCTCGGCCCGCTGCTCGGCGCGGCGGAAATACGGCAGCACGTCGCGGTAGGCCCAGCCATGCGCCCCCATCGCCGCCCAGCCGTCGAAGTCGAGCGGGTTGCCGCGCACATAGACCATGCCGTTGATGGACGAGGAGCCGCCCAGCACCTTGCCGCGCGGCGTGTTCATCCGCCGCCCGTCCAGATGCGGCTCCGGTTCGCTCTCGAAGCCCCAGTTGTATTTCGGCATGTTCATCGGCATCGACAACGCCGCCGGCATCTGGATCAGCACGGAGCGGTCGCTGCCGCCGAACTCCAGCACCAGTACGCGGTGCTTGGGGTCCTCGCTGAGCCGGTCGGCCAGCACGCAACCGGCTGAGCCGGCGCCAACGATGATGAAATCGAAATCTAGCTCGGCCATCCGGCCCCCCATGCGCGGCTTATGCCGGCATACTGCCACAAAGGCTGCCGAGAGGGGACTGGTGCATGACCGCCGACGATGCCGAGATCGCCGCGATCCTGGCGCGGGTGCGAACCATTGCCATTGTGGGTGCGTCCGCCCGGCCGGAGCGGCCGAGCCACGATGTCATGCGGTTCCTGCAACAGGTCGGCTACCGGGTCATCCCGGTCAACCCTGGGCTTGCGGGCCAGACCCTGCTGAGTGAGACGGTGGCGGCCAGCCTGCGCGACATCGCCAGCCATGTGGACATGGTCGACGTGTTCAGGGCCTCGGCGGAGGTCGGGCCGGTGGTGGACGCGGCCATCTCCGTCGGCGCGAACGTGGTGTGGCTGCAACTGGGCGTCGTCAACCCGGCGGCGGCGGCCCGCGCCCGTGCGGCCGGGCTGGCCGTGGTGGAAGACCGCTGCCCGAAGATCGAGCTGTTGCGCCGGCGGCCGACCCTGCCCTGAACGACCGCTTGCCGGCGCCTTCCTCAGCCCAGCTTGTCGGTGACCAGCAGGTCGGTGAGCAGGATGAGGTGTTGCTCGATGTTGGAGCCGGCCAGCAACGCTATGTGCACGATGCCATCGGCAAAGTTCGGGTCCGTTTGCAGCAGGCGCGCCTGTAGCACGCGCAGTTGCAGATGGGCGTTGTACTGCCCGGCGACATAGTCGTAATCGAGCGCGTTCGTGGGCGAGATTTCCAGCGACGTCAGGATCGCCTGATTGGCTGGCGTCAGCGGCGGCGGTGTCGGATACGGGGTGCTGGTCAACGACTGTGCCACGGCGATCGTCTCGATGGTTTCGAGTTGGGCGAAGCGCTTGATGCTGAGGTTGGGTGACTTGTTGAATGCAAACACGCTGGTCTGGAGCGACAATGTGCCGATCTGCAGCACCTGCTGCGTGTAGTCGGCCACCGTGATGGGAACGCTGGCGGCGATGGCGTCGGCGACGCCCATCTGCGACGCGGGGCCGCCGGGCAGCTTGTTCGTCGCGGCCAGGGCGGTGTTGGCCGGCGCTGCGGCCAGCATTGGGGCGATGGCGGTGCCGGCCATGGCCATCAGAACGTTGCGGCGATCCATTCCTGCGTCTCCTTGATTGGGCGGCGATTGCCGCTGGCCGGTCACAACGCAAGCTGGGCGGTGAAGCTTGTTCTGGTGACATTTCGATGTCAGCCTTATCGAATTGTTGATCGGCCGACGGTGCGGCTGGCGTCGCAAGGCTTGGAAGGATGTGGACGACATGCCTGACGCTGTGCCGGTCATTGACCTTGCCCCATTCCTGTGTGGACGCGACTGCGGGGGTGTCGCGCGCGCCATCGATGCCGCCTGCCGCCAGTTCGGCTTTCTGATGGTGACCGGGCACCGTGTTCCGGCCGCCGACATCGCGCGGATGCACACGACGGCAGCCACGTTCTTCGACCGCCCGGAAGATGAGAAGCGTCGCGTCCAGGTGCCCGCCGGTCAGATCCATGGCTGGACCGGCGCCGGGCGGTCGCGGCTGGCGGACACGTTGCAAGCCCCAGGCGGGGAGGGCGCGCCACCCGATTTGAAGGAGACGTTCAGCATCGGCCCGCTGGACACGCCGCCCGATGTCTCACCGCAGGAGGCTCCGTATTTTGGGCGCAACCTGTGGCCGCCGCAGCCGGCCGGGCTGCGTGACGCCGCCCGCGTCTATTACCGTCACATGGAAATTCTGGCGGCGACGCTGATGCGGGCAATGGCTATGGGGCTGGACCTGGAGGAACACTACTTCGGCGACCGGATCGACCGCCACATCACCGGCCTCGCGGTGCATCACTACCCGGCGCAGCCGAGCGCCCCAGGGCCATGGCAGTTGCGGGCCGGGGCGCACACCGATTTCGGCAGCCTGACCATCCTGCACCCTGGCGGCAATCCGGGTGGGTTGCAGGTGTGGTCGGGTCATACGTGGATCGACGTGACGCCGCCGGCGGATGCGTTCGTCATCAACGTCGGCGATCTGCTGGCGCAGTGGACCAATGACCGCTGGCGCTCGACATTGCACCGCGTGGTCAACCCGCCAGCGGCCCGGGCCGGCCTGGCGCGGCAATCGATCACCTTCTTCCATCAGCCCAACTGGCACACCGTGGTCGAATGCCTGCCGGGGTGCGGTGACGGGCGATATGCGCCGGTGACCTCCGGCGCCCATTTCGAGGCGAAGCTGGCCCGGCTGCGCGGCACGCCCCCGGCGCCATCGGCCGATCAGGCGTGATGCGGCATGGCGAGGGCCAGCGACACCGCCCTGTCGGCCTGGATCAGCCCGGCGCCCACGGCACCGCCGCCGAACGCCGAGTAGGCCGGCACCGCCGACTGCTTCAGGATCGCGGTCACCTGCGCCGGCGTCAGCAACGGGTCGGCCTGCAACACCAGGGCAGCCACGGCGGCGGCGTTCGGCGCGGCGGCGGATGTGCCATAGAACGGCGCGAACACGCTGGTCATGCTGCCGTCGGGTGCCACGAAGCTGACCTTGCCGGTATCGACCGGCTGCGCCAGCCGGTGGCCGGCGGCGTCGAACAGCAACTGGCCCGAGCCGACCGAGGAGAACCCCTCCACCTGACCGTTGCCGCCGAATGCCGGCGTGCTCGACCATGCCTCGGCGCCGACCGTGTTGGCGCCGGCCACCAGCTCGTGCCCGGTGACGGTGCCGGATCCCTGGCCGGCGCGCGGATCGTTCACCGTGGCATTGCCATAGACGATGAACTTGAACTGCGACGGCGACAGCGCGGCGTGGTTGCTGAACAGCACCAGGCGAAAGCCGGTGCCGCTGGTGGTGTTGGTGAACCGCAGCAACTGCTCGGGATTCTTGTGCAGCGCGAGGCCGCCCGCCACCGCCACCAGCTTGCCGGCGGTGCTGTACAGCGCCATGGCCAGGCTGCTGGTCGAACCGGCGCTGCCGCCGATGCCGGCGAATGGCTGGTCCCATTGCAGGTCGATGCTGCATGCGCCGTTGACCGGAACCATGAGGCTGGTGCTGGCGGCCGGCTGCGCGGTGGAGCCGAAGTTCTCCACGTTCCAGATCAGCGGCAAGCCGGGGATCGCGGTGCGGATGACGGTGAGGTTCGCCTGTAGGAAGTTCTGGCCCTCGTTGCTGGCCGAGGTGAAATAGTTGGCGCCGGCGTCGATCACCTGCTGCACCGCCTGCTGCACGATGTTGCCTTCCTGGAAGAACGGCTCGTCCAGGTAGCTCACGTCGTCGACGATGATCTGGCAGCCGGCTTGTTGCAGCGCCACGATGCCCTGGGCGAAGTTCGCCTCGCCGGAGGTTGCCGTGTGGAACATGATCGCCGCCCCTGGCGCGGTCTTGTGGATCAGGTCGGCCATGGCGCGGCCCTCGTCATGGCCGTTCGATCCTTCTTGCAGGATACGGATATTGCCGGGCAGGTTGCCGGCGGCGACATCGGCTGCGGCGCCGCCGAGCAGGTTGAAGCTGTCTGACAGGATGCCGATGGTGACGCCGGTGCCCTGCATGCCGCTGTTCGCCCGCGCGATGTCGCCATGCAGCGCCCGGTCGCTGTTGCCGTCGGTCAGGTGCTGCGTCCCGGCCATGGCGACGCTTGAACTGGCGGTGTCGAGCACGAACGACATCGCCCCATAGCCGAGCGCGTCCTGCAACATCGCCAAAGGCACCAGGCCGCCATCGCGTGGAGCCGGCGACGCGGCATCGGCAGTCCTCGCCTGCGCGGTGCGTGCCGGGTCCGCCAGGGCTGGTGTCCCCGCGGCTCCGACGAATGCCAGCCGCAGCGGGTCGGTGATGATCGAAGCACGAAGACCTGACATGCCGCCACTCCGATGCGCCTGGACCAGAACGGCCCGCACACAGTGGAGTTAGACCCGATTTGCTACCTCAAAGTTACGCACGGAGACGAAGTATCAAAAATGATACATTCTCAGTTCCGGGGCGCGGCCAGTTCGATGAGCCGTGCCCAGCGGCCGGCCGAGTACAGGTGGGCGTAGATGGCGGACAGCCAGCCCATCCGCCGCCATTCCAGGAACAGGTCGTCGTCGAGTTCCGCCAGCCGCTCGGGCTTGACGATCTTGAAGCCGCGCACCTGTGCGGCACCGCCGCTGGTGAAGCGCACGGTGGCCTCCTCCTCCTCCAGCAGCCCGGCGGCGTCCAGCGCGCGGGCGAAGGTGCTGGCGGCGCCGACCGATTCGCGGAACGCGGTGCAGAACGAGATCGTCTCGTTCAGCGCCGGAGTCGGGTGCCCGTCCTCGAACATCCGGCTCCCGGCGCCGCTGTTCAGCGCGGCGGCGTCCGGCTCCATGCCGACATACAGCGTCTTGGTGGCCGGGTTCTCGACGAAGACGAACGGGAAGGCGCGGATGTAGGCCGGCACGTACACGTCGGCCAGCCAGCTTCCGCCCGGTGCGACGAACAGGTTGCGCGCCTCGCGCAGGCCGAGCAGCGCCACCGGCACCGGGTCCGGCCCGGTGGTGAACAGGATCGGGAAATGCTGCGCCGCCGCCTCGAACTCGGTCAGGCCGATCGGCACCGACTGGGCCTTGGCAGCGAAGGCGTAGCCGGTGGTGCGGTCGAGCCGCAGGTCGGGATGGGTATTGGGGTTCACACCGACGACGCGCTGGTAGAACAGCGGCATCGGCGTGGCCGGCGCGGCGGCGGCCGGAGAGGCTTCGGACATCGACATGCCTTGCAAATGTTGCGCACTGGTCAAGCGGCGGCAGACTGCCCGAGATCGTCCGGGCTGGCTATCCCGGCCCGTCCGTCACCGAGCCGGTGGTGGCGCCCACTCGGCAATCGGCTTGCCGTCGACCTGCCAGTCCTTGATCCGCGCCGTGCCGTTCGCGGCGATGACCAGGTCCACCGTCACCGCCGCGCCGCCGGAGCGCAGCATCTTCTGGAGGGCATCGGCGCTCGCTTCGGGGACAAACAGCTCGTCGGTGACGCCGACCGGCATGAAGGCCGGGCGGCCGCCCGGCGCAAGGCGCACCAGCAGCGGGCATGATGAGCCATCGTCCGCAAACGGCAGCACCGGCGGGTTGTCGGTCCGGGCGAGCACGCACAACGCCTCGGCATCCCCTGGCGGTTCGCCGCCCACCCAGTTCCAGGCAAGGCGGTAGCGCAGGAAGTGCCCCCGCAGCATGTCGCGTGGGTCGTAGCCGGCGATCGGCACCCGGATCACGATGCCGTCGCGCACCGCCCACTCGGCCTGTCCGGCCATGCCCGCCAGCAGCAGCACCGGCAAGGCGAGGCTGGCGGCCACCGCCCAACCATGGATGCGCCTCATTGCGCGGCTGCGGGCATGGGCACCTTGCGGACGATCTGCCAGCCGAGCGCCGCCAGGCCGATGCACACCAC
>JAYTQW010000029.1:0-1557 GCA_043746535.1 Rhodospirillales bacterium | reverse complement strand
TTACAATCACGTCGAAGTCGTTTCGCAGCCCCGCTTGATTCAGGCAATGCATGGCATGAGAAAAATCCTCGTCATCGCCGAGCACCTGGGCGGCAAACTCAACAGCGCCAAGCGCGCATTGGTGTCGGCCATGACCCTGTATTACAACGGCACGACGTGGTCCTTCGCAATTTTCGCGACTGTCTGCGTCGGCACGCCAGCTTCGGCGGCGTGTTTGGGCCACTGCGCCACTGCCTGTTCGACGTCCTCGAGCATCTGGCGAATCCCCGGCACGTTCCAGCGATCGCCCATAGTGGTCAAATCCTCTCGCCCGATGTTGGCAAATTTGCCGTTGACCGACATCAGGTGTTGGCTGACCCACTCGCTCGTGGGGCTGTACGAGTGCGTGATGTCGTAGGCCGGCGACAGCTCCCATGTGCCGCCTTCGCGTAGCAGGAAGCCGTGGTTCTTGGTGTGGTCGTCGCAGTTTCGGGCCATGACGTTGAAAGCCATGCGTCGAAACACCTGTGTGTTCGCATCCTGACCGATGTCCAGCTGCTCCACCGTGTCGAACAGCTGGCTATAGTCATGCGTGGCCTTCTGCATATAGTCCAGGTGCGCCATCGCGCACAGTGTTTGCACGTGGTGGCGAATAGGCCCGTCCCGATCAAAGCGTTTGGTTATGAAGTGCGCCCGGCCACCCTCCTCAAGCAGGTGCGACTCGGACATGTTGATACCGGCGGCCAGGGCCATGAGGTAGTAGGCGTATTCGATGCGCCCGAAGCCAGCCCCTTCGCCCAGCGGCTCCTCGGCGCCACCCTTGGCCATCGGCTTGACGCCATCGAGCTTGACCAGCCAATGCGAAAATCCCGCCGCAGTGTCGACGTGACCGGAGCGGATTTCGTTGGTGGTGGGATTCCACGCGATCACCGCCTTGGCGCGCTGGCCGCCGGCGGACGTTCCTACTTGGAGGAGGTTCTTCAGGGCGGCGGTCGTCTCCCGATCGCCCTCGAACCGACCGCTGACCGCCTCGCGCGCAGCAAGGACCAGCTCACTCATGTGCAGCGCCGTCGATTTGGTCGCCCTCGGCCCACGCACCGGCTTGAATTCCAGTGCGCCCAGCGCACGCCTGCCCAAATAGGCCAACCGGTCAAGCGGCGTGATGGCGTCCTTCCCGACGCCTTTGGCAACTAGGTACGAATCGATCAGGGCGTTGCCGAACGAATCGGGCAGGCCATCGGCGATCATCGCAGGGAGTCCGCGGTAGGTGGTCACCGGAAGCCCGGGGAAGCTGTAAGGCGAGGCTCGCAGCGGCATATGCAGTGGCGCCAGTTCGATACCGGTCTTGAGCCACGCCGGTGTGTACTCGAAGACATAGGCTCGCTGGTTGGGATCGAACGCCAAGGCGCCCACGTTCGTCCCCCACGCCATCACCTCGATCGCTTCCACCGCCTGGTAACCGGCGGGCATCAGTAAGCCTTCCGGGTAGCTTTGACCACGCGCGAGCGCAAGGCCGATTTCCGGCGCGACCGGACAACCTCCAGCGGGCTGATCATGTCCACCGGCGGCAGGCTCTCA
>JAYTQW010000028.1:0-8016 GCA_043746535.1 Rhodospirillales bacterium | reverse complement strand
CAGCACGTCCTTCACGTCGCCCTTCAGCACCGCGCCCTGCACCGCCGCGCCGATGGCCACCACTTCGTCCGGGTTGACGTTGCGGGCCGGCTCGCGGCCGAAGAACTGCTTCACCGCCTCGATCACCTTGGGCATCCGGGTCATGCCGCCGACCAGGATCACCTCGTCGATCTCGCTGGCCTTGACGCCGGCATCCTTCAGCGCCGCCTGGCACGGGGTCATGGTGCGGGCGATCAGGTCGTCGACCAGCGACTCCAGCTTCGCCCGCGTCAGCTTCATCACCAGATGCTTCGGGCCGCTTGCGTCGGCGGTGATGAACGGCAGGTTGATCTCCGTCTCCTTGGACGAGGACAGCTCGATCTTGGCCTTCTCCGCCGCCTCCTTCAGCCGCTGCAAGGCCAGCTTGTCGCGGCGCAGGTCGATGCCCTGGTCGCGCTTGAACTCGTCGGCCAGGTAGTCGATGACGCGCAGGTCGAAATCCTCGCCGCCGAGGAAGGTGTCGCCGTTGGTCGACTTCACCTCGAACACGCCGTCGCCGATCTCCAGCACGGAGATGTCGAAGGTGCCGCCGCCGAGGTCATAGACCACGATGGTTCCGGCCTTCTTCTTGTCCATGCCATAGGCGAGCGCCGCCGCCGTCGGCTCGTTGATGATGCGCAGCACCTCCAGCCCGGCGATGCGGCCGGCGTCCTTGGTGGCCTGACGCTGGCTGTCGTTGAAATAGGCCGGGACGGTGATGACCGCCTGCGTCACGGTCTCGCCGAGATAGGCTTCGGCGGTCTCCTTCATCTTGCCGAGCACGAACGCCGAGATCTGGCTGGGCGCGTATTTCTCGCTGCGCGCCTCCACCCAGGCGTCGCCGTTGTCGCCGCGCACGATGCCATACGGCACCATGCCCTTGTCCTTGGCGACCAACGGGTCCTCGAAGCGGCGGCCGATCAGGCGCTTGACCGCATACAGGGTGTTGGTCGGGTTGGTCACCGCCTGCCGCTTGGCGGACTGGCCGACCAGCCGCTCGCCGCTGTCGCTGAAGGCGACGATGCTGGGGGTGGTGCGGGCGCCCTCGCTGTTCTCGATCACGCGGACATCCTTGCCCTCCATGATCGCGACGCACGAGTTGGTGGTGCCGAGGTCGATACCGATGACCTTGCTCATACGAAACTCCTTGTTGGCGGATCAGGGACGGCCCGAGGCACCGGCCCTCTCCCCACGGTGAAATGCTCAAGCCGGGATATGTTCAGCGCGAGGGCTGCGGGCAACCCCGCGCGAGCGGGATTTTGCGACTCTGGTCTGCGGTCCTCGTTTGCGGTCTGCGGGGGCGCGCGTCTAGGCGGTGGTGTCGAGATGGCTGCCGGCGCCCGCCCCGCCAGCGGCGCCGGGGCCATGCGCCGGGGCCTTCGCCACCACGACCATGGCGGGGCGCAGCAGGCGGCCGTGCAGCGTCCAGGCCGGCGTCCAGGCCTGCACCACGGTCCCCGGCGGATGCTCGGCGGTCTCCTGCTCGGACATCGCCTGATGCAGGTTGGGGTCGAACGGGGCGCCGGTCGGGTCGATCCGGGCGATGCCGTTGCGCTCCAGCAGGCCGACGAAGCTGCGCTCCACGCCGGCAAAGCCTTCGCGCAGCTTGCCGACGACCGGGCTTTCGTGGTCGTTGGGCGGCGGCACGCTCTCCACGCCGCGCTTCAGGTTGTCGGCGGCCTCGGCCACGTCGCGGGCGAACTTCTGCACCGCGTATTGCCGGGCCTCCTCGACATCGCGCTTGGCGCGGGCGCGCACGTTGGCCATCTCCGCCTCGGCGCGCAGCCATTTCTCGCGGAACTCGTCGCACTCGGCCTTCAGGGCCACGATCTGCGTGCTGGCCTCGCTCATCATCTGGTCGAGGCCGAGGTCGGCCGCGCCCTCGGTTCCGCCAGGATCGCCGCCGGGCGGGGGGATGATCTCGTCAGGGATGTATGGATCGCTGTTCATGGGCCCCAGTTAGTTTGACGGCCGATCCGAGACAAGCCGTGCCGGCGCGAACTCGCCACATTGGCAATAACCCTCCCGCGCCGATCACGCCTGCGCCTCCCGCCTATGCCTCGCGGTACAGCAGCAGCATGACGCCGATCAGCATGAACAGCGGCGGCCACACCCAGCCCGCGATGCGCGCGCCACCCCCACCGTCCAAGCCAGGCACGCCGCCATATCCGGGCGCCAGCCGCACCTCCAGCCAGCGCGCCCAGCCGGCGGCGATGGCGGCCAGCGCCAGCGGCGTGTGGGTCAGCTCGATCAGCAACTGGTCGCGCACGTTGGCGATGGCGTGGGTGTGCGTCAGCAACGCGGCCCCACCCACGGCGGTGACGAGCGGGAACACCAGCGCCGCCCGCCGGCTGGTCCAGCCACCGGCCCGCACCCGCCACTCGAACAGCGCGAACACCACGATCAGGACGACGAAGAAGCGGTGTTGCAGCACCTCCACGTCGCGCAGGCTGGCGAAGAACCCCTCATGGCCAAGCGGCCACACCTCCGGGTCGGCGCGCAGGAACAGGAACGCCGCGAGGCCGAGGAACACCAGCGGCCAGTGCCGCGCCCAGCGTTGCCCGGCCTGGTTCAGCAGCGCAAGTGCCCCGATCAGCAGCACGAAGATGCCGGCGTAGTGGTGGTTGTACTCCGACCAGGCGATGTCCTCGGCGTTGCGCCCCGGCATCTCGCCCGATCCGGGCACGAACGCCGGGGCCGGGACGGCGGCGTGGGCGGCGGCCTCGGCGTCCAGTTTTGCCTGCAACGCGGGCAGGGTCAGGCTGTCGAGATCCGGGCTGGCGAGGCGCGGCCAGACCGGGCGGTTGCGCTCCACCACCTCCGGCCAGGTCACCCGGTCATGCGCGAGGTCGACCGAGGGCGGCACCGAGGTCAGCGAGGCGGCGGCGAAGAACAGCGTGAAGCCGACGCCGATCTCCACCTCGGCGAAGCGGCGCAGGCGCAGCACGGAGGTGGCGGGATCGCGCCGCAGCCGCTCCACCACCAGCAGGTTGCCGAGGCCCAGCAGCAGCAGGCCCGCGAACATGGCGATCTTGGCGCCCACCATGACGCCGTAGGCGGTGCCGTAGAACGCCGCCCAGGAGCCGACATAGGCGGTCGCCATGGTGACGCCGGACACCAGGATGCAGGCCACGCCGACCATCGACATGCGCGAGAAGCGGCTGCCCACCGCGCGCCAGCCGGCGACATCGTGGATGCGCGCCAGCGCCGAGACAAATGACGGGATGCCGCCGATCCAGATCGCCGCGCCCAGTTGGTGCAGCCCCTCCACCAGCAGCAACACCGTCCGGCCGTCCAGCCGCGCGGCGGCGTGCGTGGTCATGGTGGCGGCGGCCAGTTCGGCCAACCCGGCCAGCAGCAGCGGCCCCGCCGGCGCGCGGTCGCCCCGCGCCAGCAACAGGCCGCCGATCACCGCCGCCGCGCCGATCTTGATCAGGCTGGAGATGGCGAAGTTGGCGCCCAGCACCTCGCCGAGCGACAGGCCGACGGTCTGCATCAGCACCGCCGATTGCAGCGCCAGCGTGGCCGCCTCGCACCCGATCAGGCCGAGCGCCGCCCAGGCGGCGATGCGGGCGGTGTCGCGCGCGATCGCGGGACCGGCGGCGATGGCGCGCAGCGGGCGGGCCAGCACGATCAGGAACAGCGCCCCGCCCAGCATCATCGACTGCGCGACGATGGTGAGGCCGTGGATGACGATGCTCAGGTAGCCGAACAGGTCGACCAGCAGGCTCATGCTATGGCGCCGGCCCCGCCGCGGTCAGCGTGAACGCCATGTCGCCACGGGTGATGTGCCCATCGACCGCCAGCACCTGCCAGCGCAGCACATAGGCACCCGGCGCCAGCTCGGCGGCGGCGAGCAGCAAGTCCGGCGTCGGCCCGGCGGCGAACGGCAGCACATGCGCCACGTGGTCCGGCCCGGTCAGCGCCAGGCGGGAGCGCGCGGCGTCGATCCGGCTGTTGTAGCGCAGCCGCAGCTCGACATGGCCGCTGGGCAGGCTGGCGCCGAACGCCGGCTGGCTGTCGAGCAGGATGGCGTGGGCGAGGGCGGGCGAAGCCCACGCCAGCAGGGCTGGCGCGATCCAGGCGATATATCGGTGGCGCATGGGCGTTTCTTGCAACCAGTGCCGGAGAAAGTCCATCCGCCGCGCCGGCGTGCCGCCGCAAAGTGATGCGAGCCGGCTTGCGGCACTGTCACCGGCCAGCGGACCGGGCTAATGTGGCCCGCGTGCGGCGTGGAGCGGCGGAATGGACACCGGGTTGCGGGGCAGGCGGGCGCTGGTATGTGCGGCGAGCAAGGGCCTGGGCCGCGCCTGCGCCATGGCCCTGGCGCAGGAGGGCGTGGATGTCACCATCACCGCGCGCACCGCAGCGGCGCTGGAGGCCACCGCCGCCGAGATCCGCGCCGCGACCGGCGCGCGCGTCGCCACCGTGGTGGGCGATATCGCCACCGAGGCGGGGCGCATGGCGGCGCTGGCGGCCTGTCCGCAGCCGGATATCCTGGTCAACAACGCGGGCGGACCGCCTGCCGGGGATTTCCGCGACTGGGACCGCGACGCCTGGATCGCGGCGCTGGACGCCAACATGCTGACGCCGATCTTCCTCATTCGCGGCGTCGTCGACGGCATGATCGCGCGGCGCTTCGGGCGCATCGTCAACATCACCTCGGGGTCGGTGAAGTCGCCGATCGCCGCGCTGGGCATGAGCAACGGCGCCCGCGCCGGCCTGACCGGGTTCGTCGCCGGGCTGTCGCGGCAGGTGGCGCGGCACAACGTCACCATCAACAACCTGCTGCCCGGCCCGTTCCTGACCGACCGGCTGCGCGGCCTCGCCGCCAGCGCGGCACAGGCAAGCGGCCACGGCCTGGAGGACGAGCTGGCGGCGCGCGCCGCCGCGAACCCGAGCGGACGGCTGGGCGAGCCGGCCGAGTTCGGCGCCGCCTGCGTGTTCCTGTGCGCGGCGTCCTCGGGCTTCGTGGTCGGACAGAACCTGCTGCTCGACGGCGGCGCCTTCAACGCCACGCTGGGTTAGGCGATGCCACGCCGGGTCAGGCGATGCTAGGCCGCCGCCCGCTGCTCGCGGGAGCCTTGACCGGCGCCTTCACCGGCGCTTTGGCTGGCGTGCCGCGCCCGGCCCGCGCCGCGAAATACGACGACACGCTGGAGGTAAGCTGGACCGACCGCCTGACCGGCCTCGACCCATACCGCTCGGCGCTGCGGGCCAACCTGATGCTGGCGCACGAGGTCTGGGATTGCCTGCTGGACCGCGATCCGGGGACGCTGCAACTGCGGCCCCTGCTGGCCGCGTCCTGGCGCGCGCTGGACCCGCTGACGCTGGAGTTCACCCTGCGTGGCGGCGTCTGGTTCCATGACGGCACGCCGTTCGGGGCCGCCGACGTGCTCTATACCGTGCAGACCGTGCTGGCCGACAAGCGGCTGGCCATCCCCGGCAACTACGCCTGGCTGGCCGGGGCCGAGCAGGTCGGCGAGATGGTGGTGCGCCTGCGCCTGGCCTACCCGTTCGCCGCCGCACTCGACTACATCGCCATGGTGCTGCCGATCCTGCCGCGGGACGCGCATCGCCGGCTGGGGCCGGAGGCGTTCGCGCTGGCGCCGGTCGGCACCGGGCCGTACCGGGTAGCCAGCATCGGCGGCGCGACCCAGCGCATCGAGCTGGCGCGGTTCGAGGCGCCGGTCGCCGCCGGCGGCACCGAAAGCCCGAAGGGAGTGCCCGCGATCGGGCGCGTCAGCATCGCCCAGGCGGACAACCCGATGGCGCCGTTCAACGATCTGGTCAGCGGCCGGGCGCAGTGGATCTGGCAACTGACCCCGGCGCAGTTCAAGGCGGTGGCCCTGACGCCGGAGCTGCAGGCGCTGCGCACCGAGAGCATGCGCGTGGCCTATCTCTCGATGGACGCGGCCGGGCGCAGCGGGGCGGGCAACCCGATGACCAGGCTCCTGGTGCGTCAGGCGATCTGCCTGGCGATCGACCGGCCGGCGCTGGCGCGGGCGGCGGTGCCGGAGGGCGCCAGGGTGCCCGACGCCGCGTGCTACCCGACGCAGTTCGGCTGCAACCCGACCTATGTGCAGCAGCACGCCCCCGACCCGGACCGCGCCCGCGTGCTGATGCAGCGGGCCGGCTATCCGTTCGGTTTCCGCACCGACCTCGTGACCTACTCGCGGCCGGAGATGACCGACCAGATCGTGAGCGACCTCGCCGCAATCGGCATCTCGGTGGACGTGGCGAGCCTGCCGACGGAGGCGGCGGTGGCCCGTGCCGCCGCCGGCCAGGCGCCGCTGTTCATGGGCAGTTGGGGCAGCTCGGCGATCAACGACGTGTCCGCCTTCCTGCCGCAGTTCTTCGGCCTCGGCCCGCAGGACTATGCCCGCGTGCCCGGCCTCGCGCACCTGCTGGACAACGCGCAGGTGGAGCCGGATGCCGACCAGCGGCGCGAGCTCTATGGCCGCGCGCTGGGGATGATCGCCGACCTGGCACTGTGGCTGCCGCTGTTCATCGACGCCGCCACCTATGGCGTGGCGCGCTCGCTGGCGGCGCGCCCGATGGCCGACGAGCTGCCGCGCTTCTACAAGATGGCCTGGAAGTAATTGGACCCGCTGCCGCCCGGCCTCAACAAGATCGAGGCGGTCGCCCTGCTGGCGGAGCAGGCCGGCCTGGCCGGCCTCGATCCCTATGCGGCCGACCACGTGGCCGCCGTGCTGGCGGGGATGGCGCCGCGCGCCAACCACCGGCTGCGCCCGATGCCGGCCACGGAGGCGCCAGGCGCCAAGGTGGCGCGCTTCATGCCGGCGCGCGAGCGCACGCTGCCGAAACCCCGCCACGCCAACGGCCGCCCCGGCTGCTTCCCGGAACAGGCGGTGGTGGAGCATTCGCCGCCGTTCGAGACGCTGGAACTGCCGCGCGGCTTCCTGGCGATGATCGGCCGCGCCCCAGTCGCCATCACCGCCGGCGGTGATGCCCTCGTCACCGATTTCAGCTCGCCCTACGCCTGCCTGGCGCGCCTGTACGACATCGACATGGGCCAGATCCTGCGCGACGCGCGCCGGGTGGAGGGTGTGGCGGTGGTGCTGTGCGACGACGTGCACCCGCTCAACTACGCGCACTGGCTGCTGGACGAGCTGCCCCGGCTGGCGTTCCTGGGCGAGCGGCGCGCGGTCAGCATCGTCGTCAGCGGCAGCACCCCCCGCTGGCAGGCCGAGAGCCTGCTGCTGTGCGGCTTCGACCCGCGCCGGCTGGTCTGCCTGGAGGACTTCACGGCGGTGCGCGCCGACACCTTGCTGGTGCCGCGCGACCTCCATGCCATGCCGCACCCGGCGCACAAGGCGGCGCCCTGGGTGCTCGACTTCCTGCGCGGCCGGCTCGGACTCGCGGCCCTGGCGCAGCAAGCCGCCGCCGCTCCCAGCAAACTCTACATCTCCCGCGCCGACGCCGAAGGCCGCCGGGTGGTGGACGAGCCGGCGATGATGGCGCTGTTGGCACCGCTCGGCTACCGCATGGTGACGCTGGGCGGCCTCAGAGTGGCCGAACAGGCGGCATTGTTCGCCCGCGCCAGCCATGTGGTCGGGCTGCACGGCGCCGGACTGGCCAACTTCGCCTTCGCCCCCGCCGGCGCGCAACTGGTCGAGATCTTCCCAGCCAGCTACGGCACACCCGCCTACTACGTGCTCGCCGCCGGCCAAGGCAACCCATACGCCAGCTACATCGGCCGCGCCGTGCCCTCGGCCAAACGCAGCCAACTCGACGATGTCAGCATCGACATGGCCGACTTCGCCACCTGTTGCGCGGGGCTGCTGTAGCGCCCTGTGCCAACCCGCTCCGACGCCGACCCGCAGCGAAGGCAGCGCTTCTTTTTGCAAAAAGAAGCAAAAACTCTCGCTCCGGTAATACGTGGCGAGGCAAACATTCCTATTGCCGCTTGACACAGGCTGCGGGTTGTGTTCTTGTTCCGTTCGTGTCTCCCCCGCTCCCCGCACCCGCACCGAG
>JAYTQW010000027.1:0-2546 GCA_043746535.1 Rhodospirillales bacterium | reverse complement strand
ATGGTGGAGATCATCGATGCGTACGGGGCCAGCAGGCGAGCCGTTGGTATTTGATAGGTGGTGTCGCTTGTCAGTTTGGTCATGTCCGCTAGGGTGTTCGCATGATCTCCCTGACCCTCGCCGCCCTGGCGTTCATCGGCATCCATCTCGGCGTCTCCGGCACCACGCTGCGGGACCGCATCGTCGCCGCCATCGGCGATCGTGGCTACATGGTCGGCTTCTCGGTGGCATCGGTCGCGGCGCTGGTCTGGCTCATCATGGCCTATAAGGCCGCGCCGTACCTGCCGACCTGGGGCATGTTGCAGTGGTGGAAGCCGTTCGCCATCCTGCTGATGCTGCCGGCGTTCGTGCTGGTGGTGGTGGGCCTCGCCACGCCCAACCCGACCTCGGTGGCGCAGGAGGGGTTGGTCAAGCAGCCGCCGCAGGGCATCGTACGCGTCACCCGGCACCCGTTCCTGGTCGGTGTCGCGATCTGGTCGGCCACTCACCTGATCGGCAACGGCGACGTGGCCTCGCTGCTGCTGTTCGGCGCGTTGTTCATCGTGTCCGTCGCCGGCACCGTCTCGATCGACGCCAAGCGCCGCCGGGTGCTCGGCCCCGCCGCCTGGGATGCCTTCGCCGCGCGCACCTCCATCGTGCCGTTCGCCGCCATCGCCGCCGGGCGCAACCAGTTCGTGCCGCGCGAGTTCGGCTGGTGGCGCCCGCTGGCCGGCGTGTTGGCCTACGTGCTGATGCTGGGCGGGCACGCGCATATCGTCGGCGTGTCGCCCTGGCCGATCTGGTAGCCTAACCGGCGGCGCTCCCCGCCCTGCGCGTCCGCACCGCCTGCACCGCGACCAGCAGCAGCGTCACCGCGAAGATCACCGTGGCGGCGGCGGCGATGGTGGGGTCGACGCGCTCGTTGATGCCGTCCCACATCTTGCGCGGCAGCGTGTACACCGCGCGGCTGGCGATGAACAACGTCACGATGATCTCGTCCCACGAGGTCAGGAACGCGAAGATCGCCCCGGTCAGCAGCCCCGGCATGATCTGCGGCACCAGCACCCATTGGATCGTCTGCCGCCATGACGCGCCCAGCGACGCCGACGCCTGCTCCTGCCGGCGGTCGATGGTGGCGAGCGAGGCGGCGCAGGTGATGACGACGTACGGCGTCGACAGCAGCGCGTGCGCCACGATGACGCCGGGGAAGGTGTCGAGCAGGCCCATCCAGGCCAACAGCCGGTAGAACGCCAGCGCCGAGACCACCGGCGGCACGATCAGCGGCGCCAGCACCAGCAGGCGCACGCCCTCGGCCAGGCCCGACGACAGCCGCCACAGGCCGATCGCCGCGAGGCCGCCCAGGCTCACCGCGATGACGGTGGAGACGATGCCGATGGCGGCGCTCTGGGCGATCGAATCGCGCCAGGCCGGATCGCCGAACAGCTCGCGGTAGTGGATCAGCGACAGGTGCCCGGTCGGCAACGAAATGTAGTTCTCCGGCGTCAGCGACACCGGGACCGCCACCAGTGTCGGCAGCATCAGGAACAGCAGCACGGTCCAGGCCAGCGCCACCAGGGCGGGAGGGCCAAGGCGCGTCACCTACTGCGCCCCGAACAGGTCGCGCACCCGCACCACCCGCGACAGCACGGCAAGCAGCAGCAGCACCACGAACAGCAGGCACGCCGCCATCATGGTGCCGATGCCCCAGCGCACGGTCTGGAAGATCTGTAGCCGGATATACTCCGACACCATCACCACCCGCCCGCCGCCGAGCAGCGCCGGCGTCACCAGGAAACCGAGCGAGAGGATGAAGGTCAGCGTCCCGGCGGCGACGATGCCGGGCATCGACAGCGGCAGGAACACCCGCATGAAGCTGCGTAGGGGCGAGGCGCCGAGCGAGCGCGACGCCAGCACCAGCTTCGGGTCGATGCCGCGCATGTTGGCGTACAGCGGCAGGATCGCGTACGGGATCATGTAGTGGACCATGCCGATCAGCACGCCGAGCTCGTTGCGCACCAGCGCCAGCGGCGAGGCGATCAGTCCCAGGCCGAGCAGCGCGCGGTTGACCAGCCCCTCGGTGCGCAGCAGCGTCAGCCAGGCGAACGCGCGCACCAGCACCGACACCCAGAACGGCACCAGCACGAACGCGGTGATCCACAGCAGGTGCCAGCGCCCGGCGTGCAGCATGACGTAGGCCACGAGATAGCCGAGCAGCAGCGCCAGCGCCGCCGTGATGGCAGACACGCGCAAGGTCGCCCACAGCACCCGCCGCATCCCGGCATTGGTCAGCAGATGCCGGTAGTTCTCCAGCCCCGGCGCGGGGTCGGTGACGCTGATGCGCAGCAGGTTTACCAGCGGCGCCATGTACAGGAACGCCAGCGTCAGCAGCAGCGGCGCCACCAGCAGCCACGCCGCCTCTGGCCGCCGCACCCCCGCAAGCCAGCCGGGGGCAGCGCGCGGCGTCGGCAGGCGCACCCGCCCATCGGGGGCGCCGCGCGTGTTTCCATCCATTCAGGCGTGTTCCGGGATCAGTGGCTGTTCCGGTTCGCCTGCGACTGCTTCGGAGG